>CAZMLS010000001.1:0-22442 GCA_964567215.1 uncultured Atribacterota bacterium
AAGGAGCAAAAGCGGAAGCCTCTATTCTGGGAACTTGCTTTAATCTTATTCGTATGATTAATCTCTTAGGAGTACCAGCCTTAGTTAAAGAATTTAATACCTGTTAAGAGAATAATAGCCCCTTATTTCAAGTAAAATAAAGATAAAGTGAGTATAAAACAAATAGATATAATTACATTTTTATATTAAGTTCAAAACACTTAAATTTTTTTAATGTTATTTTAAATCATTGCCAAATATACTTATTTGCGACACAGCCTCTTTCGCGGGAATGACAGATAGGCATGATGAGATTGCCGCGCACCTAAAGAGTTGCTCGCAATGACAGAGAGAGGAATAACTTTCAAAGTCCTTGTTTGTAAGGGTTACAGCGTTTTGGTATTTAGTATTTAGCTAATAAAAAAATGGGATTTGGGTTATTAGCCAGGGAAGAAATAATAAAAAAGTAAAAGGAAATAAAAAAAGAAATACAAAGGATGGATTCCCGCCTGCGCGGGAATGACATAAGGAGTTTGGGAATGACATAGAGAGAGCGGGAATTACAAAGATGAAGGACATAATAATAAGAGATAGTATTAACTAATTACTTGATGAACTAATATAAAAGGAATAAGAAAAGAATAATAAAAAATGGATTCCCGTTTTCACGGGAATGACACTTTCTGGGTATTCGGAGAATTATATATTTTTTTTCAATTTTACAACGTCCTATAATATATCTTATGTAAAGTAATATAATTTTTACATAAATTATCTATTAATATCAACTAATTCATGTAATTCTAATTCATGATTTACTAATTAAAACATTATTATAAAGTAATGTGAGGTATTAATTTTTATTTTATCCATAAATATTTTTTCTATTTTAATCATATTGTTGTAGTTTTAATCATAATTATTTAGCAGGTTAAATGAAAAGCAGCAATTACTTTTTTATTCTGGTAAAGTTTATTATATTCATCACAGGCTTCTTTAGTTTTTTTTACGATAACTCTAATATTTTTTGATTCTAAATATTCTATAAGATCAGAAGGAACTTTCATTAAACCATAATATCCGGTTCCGATAATTAATATTTCAGGTTTTTTTTCTACTACTTCTTTAATATCATTTATATTAAGATTGTGCCCTTCCTTTCTCCACCACTTATCATTAACACTATTTTTATAAATAACGAGATCGGATTTATATTTTTTTCCGTTAATTAAGATATTTCCAAAACCATAATTTTCTATCAAGTTAATATTCCTCATTATATTTAGTAACTATAGATTATGTTTTCCTCAGTTCTGGCTTTTTGGGAAATAATCATATCATACAAAATTAAATAATATTTTTTATAGTATTTTTTTAGTTTGTTTATAGTTTATCTATAGCTATATTACTTTTATATTCATTATTTTTTTATTATCAAAGAAGCATAACCGACCACCTGGTCATACATGCCGGTAATGTCACCAGATGTGGCATATTTAAGCAATTCTACCTTATTTGCACCTAATGCTTTACAAACAATTAGCATGACTGTAATCGGTCCCGGACCACACATGGTTAATCTACGCTTGTAGATTATTTTATACAGCTTCTCAGGATTGAAATCAATAATGGATTCGATTGCCAGTTTATCAAGGTTTTTCGCGTATTCCTGTTCTTCATAATGAGTAAAATCTGAGCTTGCAATTATAACAATATTTTTATCATTAATGGAAGAATAAATGGAGTCGGCAACCTGAATACTTGTATTTATATCTTGTTGGGACATGGATATTGGTATTATTTTTACATTATTTCCAAAAATATATTGTATAAAAGGTAATTGAACTTCTATGGAATGTTCGGATTGGTGAGCTCTACTATCTTCTTTAATTATTTTTGAGTGGTTTAAAATATTTTTTGCCATGTCATGATCAATTTCCAGCTCACCTAAGGGTGTCGACCATTTTCCTTCACTCATTATAGCTATTTCTTCTCCAAAACCACGATGATTAGGACCTATTATGATAATCGTATCGGGTTTACCATCAAGAGCTAATTGATAAAATCCATGGGAAGCAACAGGTCCGGAATAAATGTATCCGGCATGCGGACTAATTAGCCCCACAATATTTCTTTTTCCTGCAAGGTTTGCCAAAGGTAATTTTCCGGGACCAATTTCGTTTAGAAAACAATTCTCAATCTGTTTATTTAAATTATTCAGATTATCTTCGTAAAAACTGCCATTATAGACAGATTTTCTTATTTTATATTTTCCCATATAGTCACATCCCCTACCCTTTTAGAATAATATCTTTATATTTCTATAACTATTATTAATTTTTAATATCTTTTTACGCTGGAATGACGACTATCTTTTTTCCTCTTCATTTTTGGTATTAAAACTGCAAATAAGATTAGTACAATTAATGCAATAAATATGATTCTGATATATTTTGAATAATATAAAGATTTTATATAAGACATATAATATCTTTTTTTAGCTGAAGGATAATCCGGGTTTATATCCAATACTTCTTTAAATCCCGCTGCGGCAACTCCGAACGAAGAATTTACCTCGTAGTATATAGCCAAATTATATTTGGAATCAATAATTTTAAGATTATATTTTTGATCTTCCGGATATATTTTTTGAAGATAATTGTAAGCTTTAATTGCTTTCTCCCAATTTCCATTTTCATAATAGGCCAAAGCAATTCCTTTTCGAGCATCAATATTCAGAGGATCAATTTCAATAACCTGTTCATATTCCGGTATCGCTTTTATCCAATTATTTTCATTTACATACTTATCCCCTAATTGACTATGAATCACAATTTGAGATACACAGTATTTAACCACCCGGTTATTTCCTGCATCTGCTACGTAAATATAATCTCTACTGTCAATTGCAATCCCTTCCGGATAACTCAAGTTAGCCTTATCTATTTCATTGCCAAACTCCAATATAAAGTTATCTTCTTCATCAAATTTTAATATTTTACTATTTTTGTAATCTGATACATATAGATTATTTTCTGAATCAAATACCAGATATCTGGTTCCATCAAACTTTCCAGTTTCGCTTCCACCTTCACCAAATTTTCTTAAGAACAAACCTTCCTTACTAAGTACTTGTATTTGATTATGAAAAGTATCGGCAACATAGATATTTCCGTCCTTATCCAACGCAATACCTCTGGGGTAATAAAATTCACCATTACCCATGCCTTCCTTTCCAAATTTTCTTATAAGTTCAAAGGTTGGTGAGAATACTTGTATTCTGCTATTTCCTGTGTCTACAACATAAATATTATCATCTTTATCGATAGCAATACCTCTTGGATTTAAAAATTCACCAGGACCATTTCCTTCTTTTCCAATCATTTGCAAACTCTTGCCATCGGGAGATATTTTATGTATTCGATGATTAAATTGTTCTACTACTATAAAATTGCCCTTACTGTCCAATACAATTCCTACCGGTCCGTCAATGGTTAATTCACTATTTTCTTCAGGAATAACCTGCAATAATCTACCTTCAGCACTATATTTCTGTATCCTGTCATTATCCCAATCTGTTATATACAGATTATCATTATCATCCACGGTTATGCAAACCGGATAGTTGAACTCCCCTGCTCTGTTTCCATATTCACCAATAGATAATACGGTGATATAATTTACATCTGCAGAAATATTCATGGATATTGAAATAATAATTAAGAAAAAAATAATTAGAAAATATTTTTTCATAACAAAAACCTTCTTTTTATTATTTTTTTAATTTTACTATTTTATAGCAGCGCTTACAAATTAATTTACAACAATTGAATTAAAATGATTGGTTATTTTCGGAAATTAACGCTTTTATTTCGCGCCTAAGTATATTTAAAGATTCTTTATGATAATTTTTATCTTTGTTTTTCTGGTTTATTAAGTATTTTGGAGAACCAAAACGAACGATGATTTTATGTTTAAAGAAAATGGGGAATCTATTTCCGCGAGGATATATTTCATGAGCACCGATAATTCCTGCCGGTAATATAGGTGCGCCTGTTTTGATGGCAATCCTTATAATTCCAAGTTTAAAATCCTGTAGTTCTCCGTCTGATGAACGGACACCTTCCGGGAATATTCCCAGAACCTCTTTTTTTTGTAAAATCTGTAGTGCCTTTTTTAATGCCTTTATATCAATTTTTCCCCGGTCAACCGGAAAAGCATTGAGTTTTCGACAGATAAAATTACCTATGAGGCTTTGAAATACTTCCTTTTTAGCTATAAAATGCATTTTTCTATTCATAGCAATGCCCATAATAAGGGGGTCCAAATTACTTGTATGATTTGAGGCTACAATCAAAGAGCCTTCTTTAGGCACATTTTTAATACCTTGAATCTCTATTTTCCAAAATAACTTGAATAGTATCCATCCTATGAATTTAGCAATCGAGTAAATCATATATCTTCCTATATATCTGGTGTGCCCGAGAGGACTTGAACCTCCAATCTACGGCTTCGGAGGCCGTTGCTCTATCCAATTGAGCCACGGGCACACTCTACCTTCCTATTTTTAATCTATCTGCAAATACTTTTGGCAAGCCTGCATTTAATATTTTTTTTTGAGCCAAAAATATCGGATAATTAATTCTTTTTACAATAATTTCCTTTTTTTTATCATTGTAGATACCATAGCTTGCTTTCGAATTACCATCACGGGGTTGACCAACGCTGCCACAATTAACAATGTATCTCCTATTCTCTAAAAAAAGAACGTGCCCTCCAAGGGTTAAATCAATATAATCCACCCTTTTCTTTGTTTTTTCCAAAACAAAACATCCGGCAATATGTGAATGTCCTATAAAAATAATATCAAAAATGTATTTTTCGAAAATCATCGCTGCAATGAAACGATTATTAATATAATCCCACTTGTTATTTCCCGGACTTCCGTGAATCGCATATACATTGTTTTGTAAATATAACTTTTCTTTTAGACTTTCTAAATAACAAATATTTTCTCTTGTTAATTTTTTTGAAGTCCATTGAATAGCTGCTCTTGCCTCATCATTAAAAAAGTTTACATCTAGTTTTTTCACAGCTGCTAAATCATGATTTCCGGCAATACATCTTGATTTAATCTCTTTAACTCTGCTGATGCATTCATTTGGATTGGCACCATAACCCACAATATCACCAAGACAGATGATAGCATCTACTTTTTCCATGTTATCTAAAACTTCATCCAGCGCTTCAATATTACTATGAATATCTGAAATAATGCCATATTTCATTTACATTCACACCTTTTTAAAATCAATTATAACATAAAAAAAAGCGGCGTATCCACGCCGCATCATATTTTATTATCTAAGATCTAATAATCTCTTTTATTCTCATGATGGCAGAGATACTAGATCTGGCCATTTCATCCAACTTCATGGTAATAAATTTTATAGTTTCTTCTAAATCCGGCATTAATATGTATTCTAATGCATTTACTCTGCGCCTTGTCTTTTCTATCTCATCTGCCATAAGATTAATTGTTTTATCTAATTCAGCAACCCTTAGCATTAGAGGCATTACTTTATAAAAATTATTTAATGCTTTATCTATTTCTGTAGGTGTATCAAACATACTATAAGTGGTGTATTTCCCTTCAAGTTTATACTTGTATTTCGGGGCTTTTACACTCATAATATTTTTATAAGAAATCATAACTTCTGTTTTTGCTTTTGGAAACAGTAATGCTTCTTCCAGGGATATTTTACTCATTTGTGAGGAGACATCTGAGAAAACCTGATAACAATTCATTAATTTTTCTTCTAATTCTTCTCTGACTATTTTGCTTTCTTTTGCCAGATGTATGAATTCCTGTATCAGAGCGTCCCTTTTATCTTTTAGTAATTTATGCCCCCGTTTTGCAACTATTAATCTTTTTTTAAGTTTTAATAATTCCATCCGGTTGGGATTGGTTTTCATTAGCATTGATACTGTTTTCCTCCATAGTTATATCCTTAGGGAGATATTTTTCTATAAAATCGTCTTTGATTCTTTTTAGCTCTTCTTTTGGTAATATGGTTAATAGCTTCCAACCTATATCCAAACTTTCCTGAATGGTTCTATTTTCATCTTCACCCTGAGTTACGAAAAGTAATTCAAATTTATCTGAAAATTTAACATATTTTTTGTCTATTTCTGATAATGCGGCTTCTCCTAGAATAACTGCCAATTCCTTTGCCTCTTTTCCTCTTGCATACGATGAAAACAGTTGATTCATCACATTTGCATGATCTTCGCGTGTTTTATTTAATCCAATTCCTTTATCTTTTAATCTAGACAGAGAAGGCAATACATTGATCGGAGGATATATTCCCTTATGATGCAATTCTCTTGCTAAAATGATCTGACCTTCAGTAATATACCCTGTCAAATCCGGAATCGGGTGTGTTTTATCATCTTCGGGCATGGTTAAAATAGGTATCATGGTAATTGAACCCTTTTTATCTTTTATTCTCCCTGCTCTCTCATATAATGTGGCAAGGTCTGTATACAGATAACCCGGGTATCCGCGTCTTCCCGGAACTTCCATCCGAGCTGCAGAAACTTCTCTTAAAGCTTCGCAATAATTTGTCAGATCGGTAAGTATAACCAATACATGCATATCTTTCTCAAAGGCTAAGTATTCAGCACAGGTTAAAGCCATCCGGGGAGTGATAATTCTTTCAACTGCCGGATTATTGGCCAGATTGATAAACATAACACTTTTTTCAATAGCCCCGGTTCTCCTAAAATCATTAATAAAGAAATTTGCTTCTTCAAAAGTGATTCCCATTGCGGCAAATACCACTGCGAAATTACTTTCTTTACCAATTACTTTTGCTTGTCTTGCTATCTGCGAAGCTAATTTTGCATGAGGTAAACCGGCACCGGAGAATATGGGCAATTTTTGCCCTCTAACCAACGTATTTAGAACATCTATGGAAGAAATACCAGTTTGTATAAAATCATTCGGGTAATCTCTCGCAAAAGGATTTAAAGGATCTCCGTTAATATCTAATTTTTTTTCAGGAATTATTTTTGGTCCATCGTCAATCGGTTTTCCGGAACCGTCAAATATTCTTCCTAAAATATCCAAAGAAACAGGCAATTCAATGACTTTTCCTAAAAAGCGTACTTTAGTTTTTTCAACATCAATACCTGTTGTTCCTTCAAATATTTGAACAGTTGCTTTATCTTGATTAATCTCTAAAACCTGCCCTCTTCGTATCTCACCTGAAGGTAATTCTATTTCAACCAATTCCTGGTATTTAACATCGGTTGTTTTTTCTACGATTAATAGAGGTCCAGCTACATCTGATATAGTTAAATATTCTTTAATCATCTTTTCTTTTTAATTCTCCTCCCTTTAATTGGTTTTACCACTGATCTGGGATATTATTTCTTTTTCTATTTCGCTAAAAATATTCATATTTTTTTCGTTAATAAATTTTGCTCTGACTATTTTTGCCTTAACTGGCAAACTATTTAATTTTTCAATAGTGATATCACTTTTTAAAGCTTTTAGAGCATTTTTATGGAACAATATGATTAATTTCAAAATACGATATTGCTTTTTAATAGAAGTATAAGTATCCACTTCATCAAATGCATTTTGATGTAGGAAATCTTCCCTGATGGATCTTGCAGTTTCCAAAACTAGTCTTTCCTGATTCGAAAGAGCATCAATGCCCACTAATCGTGCTATTTCCTCCAACTCAGACTCTTCTTGAAGAATTCCCATCGCTTGACTTCGCAATTCTATAAAATCTTCGTTAATATTTTTCTTGTAATATTCCGACAAACCAGATAAGTAAAGCGAATAACTGGTTAACCAATCAATAGCAGGAAAATGTCTTTTGTAAGCTAATTTATCCTGTAAGCTCCAGAAAACTTGCACTGTTCTTAAGGTATTTTGAGTAACCGGTTCTGATAGATCTCCGCCCGGAGGTGATACTGCCCCTATTACGCTTAAACTGGCTTCTCTATCCTCACTTCCCATGCATTTTGTGCGTCCGGCCCTTTCATAAAAACTGGAAATCCTTGTACCTAAATATGCAGGGTATCCTTCTTCGCCAGGCATCTCTTCCAATCTTCCGGATATTTCACGCATTGCTTCCGCCCATCTAGAAGATGAATCTGCCATTAGTGATACATTGTAACCCATATCTCTGTAATATTCGGCAATAGTAATACCGGTATAAACTGAAGCTTCACGGGCTGCTACCGGCATATTCGATGTATTCGCAATTAAAATAGTCCTCTCCATTAATGGTTTCCCTGTAGCAGGGTCTTTTAATTCGGGAAATTCCAATAATACATCTGTCATTTCATTACCCCGTTCACCGCATCCGATAAATATAATGATTTCTGCATCACACCATTTTGATATTTGGTGTTGTACTACTGTTTTACCGCTGCCAAAAGGTCCGGGAATGCAAGCAGTCCCTCCTTTTGCTATTGGGAAAAATGTATCAATAACCCGCTGACCTGTTACTAATGGTTCAAAGGGTGGTAATTTCCGTTTATAAGGTCTTGGTTTCCTAACAGGCCATTTCTGCAACATAATGATGTTATGTTTTTTTCCATATTCATCATTAACAACAGCAATAGTGTCCTCTACCGTAAAATTACCTTTAGATATTTCAATGATTTCTCCCTTGATTCCAAAAGGAATCATTATTCTATGTTCGATAATACTGCTTTCCTGAACAGTTCCAACGATATCACCATTTTCAACTTTATCGCCTTTTTTTAATTTCGGAACAAATTCCCACTTCTTTTTTCGGTCGATACCATCCGCTTCTGCTCCTCTAGTGATAAAATCACCTTTTTCTAATTTTATTTTGTCCAACGGTCTTTGTATTCCGTCATAAATTGAAGATATAAGTCCTGGTCCTAATTCTACGCTTAAAGGCATATTGGTAGAAATAACAGGTTCTCCCGGTCCAATTCCGGAGGTTTCTTCATATACTTGTATGGTCACAAATTCTTTATTCAATTCAATGATTTCACCAATCAATTTTTGATGACTTACCCTGACTAAATCATACATCTTAGCCCCTTTTAATCCTTGAGCTGTGACAACCGGTCCTGAAACTTTTACAATTTTAGCAATTTCCATTATTTTCCCTCTTTTCCAAATAAAATATCTTTCCCGATGGCTTTTTCGATATTTTTCTTTAAAAGTGTTAATCCAATATTCCTGTTTCCCAGCTTACCTGGTATAACAGTAAAACTTATCGAAGATATCATTTGTAATTCTTCGATTTTATACATTATCTGACATGCTATTTCTTCAGTAATAAAAACGATAGCATATTTATCTTTTACTATTTTATCCAATTTTTCACATGCTTCTTCTGGTTTTATCACTGAAAATAAATCAACGCCTAATAGTTTAAATCCAATGATAGAATCCCTGTATCCCATTAAAGCAATTTTATTTACCATATGTATCACGCAATCTTTCTTTAATTTTATTTTCTGAAATATTATTTAATTTACCGGATAAAAGGATTTTTATATTTTTTAAATCGTTTTCTTTTGCAGAAATAAATCCAATTAATGGCTCAATCCCAAATGTAATATATTTTCCTATTTTGGTAAAATTCAAAATAAAATTATCTTTAAGTTTTTCCAATTCCATCAAAGAATTGTTTTTTTGATAGGCATTGATTCCAGCTTCAATAATATGTTTATAATCCGTAAATGACAATTTTTCTACCCACGACGTTATTGGAGAATCATAGATTTCTACTATTTTTTCAATTTTAAAATCACCTTCCGGAAGAATAAATTCTTTGGTAAAAATCTTTTTTTCACCTCTGATTTTTGCCCGAATACAGCTGAGGATATTGTTTAAGTCAATATTAATTCTTATAAAACGTTTCAAGAAGAGTTCTTCTGATTCTATAATCTCTACTTCTTTTATCTTGTTAAGAATCATCAAGTATCTTTCTTTGTCCAGGATAAAATCTATTTTTTCCGGATCCCGATGTTTTTGATACTCCACAATTATTTTTTTAATCAATAACTTAAAAGAACCTGGTATTTCTTCATATTTTTCATCATAAATGGCTGATATCAACTTCCTCGGTTCAATGGTGTATACTTTGGAAATTAGCTCTTCCGGCACTTCCTTTTTTTGAAATTTAGATTTAATAATAATTTTCAAATTGTAAAAATCATATTTCGATGCGAATGTAAAATAAAGAAAATGAAACGGCGAAACTTTTGAGATGTTTTTAATAATGTCATAGCAATACAATAATTCTTCATTTAATATATTTTCATATTTCTCAGGATAGTTAATATCAAAAGGGGCGTGTAATAATTCTCTCTCATTCATTATTTTTAATGCTGATGTGATGTCATTTGTCTTTAGTAAACTATCCAATAATTCACTACCCATTAATTCCCTATCTAATTTTCTTATAATGCCATTTGCAAAAGCATATTCTTCCTGGTTGTTAGTATCGGCTCTATAATATTTAAACATGGTCCACCCTATAAATATAATTAAACGCTTAACGCCTGTTAATTTTCTTACTCAAATAATTGCTTATTTGTTACCATTTCATATTCTTCTCTTGCTTTCTGCAATAACTGTTCTAAAGAAATATTTTTCTTTATATTTCCAGAACCAATAATAATACCACCTTTAATTTGAATATAATGATTGTCGAGTTTTAATTCTCCCGTTTTTCCATTATTTTTTAGTTCATGATTTATTTCATCAATAAACGCATTTGTGACTCGTTTTTTGTCCGCCTCACCTATAGAGATAATTTCTTTTCCATTATCTATATTATCCAATATTAATTTTTTAATAAACTGGCAATATTTCCGGTCATCCATTTTTAATATATTTTCCAGCGCTTTATTAAAAACACCTTCCATGATGCTCTGTTTTTCGGATAATAAGGTTTTTCTTGCATTTAAGTGAGCTTCAGTCAATATTTTATTTTTCCTGAGAAGAGCTTCCTGTCTGTTTTTAGTTAAAATATTATTTTTTATATTTTCCGCTTCTTTTTTACCTTTATTGATCAATTCATTGGCTTCGGATTCTGCCTGAAAAATAATTTCATCTGCTTTTATTTGAGCATCTGATATAATTTTTTCTTTTATTTCTTTAATTGTCATTAAATTTCATCCTTTTATAGCCCTATTCCGTTAAATAGTAACAAAGAAGCCAATAGGGAAAATACTGCATAAGTTTCAACCATGGTAACCATAACGATGGCCTTTCCAAGCCCTTCCGGATTTCTGGCAGCTAATCCAATCGCTGCAGCAGCGGTTTTTCCTTGATACCATCCGGAAAAAAATCCTACGATACCTATCGGTATACAGGCAAAAAATATTTGCATTCCTTGATCAAGAGTAATAGGCATGGGAGATCCTCCGAGAATACCGGTTTTCATTAATACCCAAAATCCTACTAATAACCCATATATTCCTTGAGTTCCAGGAAAAGCCTGCAGAAATAAAACCAATCCAAATTTTTCCGGTTCCTCTGTTAATACTCCTATTCCAGCAGCTCCGGCTATTCCTACTCCAATACCAGATCCGGAACAAGCCAGTCCTATGGCGGTTGCCGATCCTAAAAATGCTATTACTATTCCCTGTGTAATCATAATTCCTCCTCTTTTTCTACTTAATCTTCAATTTCTCATTAAGTAATTGTTTTTATTTTCTATCTTTGATAAAAGTATTCATAACGTACTAATTTGTTTTTATTTTTATATATTTTGTTTTGGCTTTAAACGGTTTAAAAGCTGAACCTCCACCCTCATAAAATTTTGTAAAAAATTCTACGTATTGTAAACGTGTAGAATGAATGAAAGCTCCCATTCCGCTAATAACCATATTAAACACATGACCAATAATAAACACCAAAGTTGCCAATATTATTCCAAAAAATGGAATATCCTTAAACAACATGACAAAATTATTGACAACAACGGCTAACACTGCAGTTGATAATCCAAGAGCAAATAATCGCGAATAAGAAAGAATATCACTAAAATAACCTATCAGATCATATAAGCTGAGAACTCCTCCGGCAATCTTTAATACAATTCCCTTATTTCCCCTCCCCTGGGTAAGCACCAGGGATATTAATCCGGCATAAATAACGTAATTCGAAAACATTTTCATTGCCGAAAATGAAGGAATGACCACTGTAATGATATAAAATATAATTCCCGAAATGAATAATAGCCAGGAACCCTGATCCATTAATCCTGTGGTTAGCTTCTTTTCCTGGACATTAGACACAAATTTAATAATAAACCCGGTATATATTTGAATCACTCCTAAAACCAAGGATATGATCAAGAGCGGCATAGGATTTTCGATAGGATTGAGCAAAGTAATTTTCTCTAATAAAAATATTCTAATAGGTTGCATGCTTTCAGGAAAATAATTGACGATATCCCCCATCCAGCTACCCATCAACGCACCAACAACAAAGGTAGAAATTCCGCCTAAAAAGAACAAGCCAAAAAATTTCTTCGCCATACCTTCTAATTTTAATTTTTTCAATGCAAAAAAAGACAATAGTGTAATGACTAATCCATAACCGGCATCAGATAAACACATTCCAAAAAATATAAAGTAAAAAGGGGCAAATAAAGGGGTAGGGTCAAACTCTTTGTATTTCGGTATACCATATAATTCTGTGACTGATTCAAATGGTTCTACAAAATTATTATTATTTAAAGCGACAGGAATTTCATCATTTTTATTAGGATTACTAAATACTATTTCCAATTCTTTATATTTATCATAGAAAAATTTTTTGAGTCTATCCTGGTTTTTTTCCAGAGTCCATCCTTCAATAACCATAACCTTATCCGTCTGTTTAATATATCTTTCTGCATCTTTCCTGCTTTTCAAAATAGACAAATAATCAAAAATTATATATAGAGAAAGATTTTCTTCATATATTTTAATACTTTTCTCAATAATTGTTTCCTGTTCTTTTTTCAAATTAGTCATTTCTAACTGTATTTTTTGTTGTATGTTTTTAACATCTCCACTATAATCTTCGGGAATTTTAAAGTAGTTAAAATTATATTTATTCGTTACTTTTCTAATGGTTTCATAATGATCTTTAATGGCAATGATCGCTAGTTTGCAATACTTTTTACTCTCGCTAATTTTAACTATTTCAATTTCTTTTCCGATTTTATTAATTTCCTGGATGCACAATGGAAGATTTTTTATTTCAGTCATTCCTATCATAATACTTGTTTTCACTGAATTTTTCAGGTCTTCTATTTTAATATTTAAGCCTTCCCATTCAGACAAATAATCCTTGAGATTAGTCAAGTAATTTTCACGATTTTTAAGATCTTTTAATGTAGCATCTAAGGTTTTACATTCATTATAAGCATCTTCATATTTATAATTAATGAACAGATTATGTAGATTATTAAAATCGTAAAGCTTTTTTGTTTTTTCAATATATTTTTCTGGTTTTTTGGATTTACTCTTAAAATGAGAAAAATAATCAATGCAGTATTTTACTTCAGACAATGTGGATTCAATTTGTCTATCTTTTACCTCTTTATAATGAGAAAAATAGGATTTTTCTATTTTAGAAGTAACATCTTTGATCTGGACACATCCTGCTTTTTGAAGATCTGAAATTATTTCTTCTTTTAATTTAACATGTATTATGAAATGTGCTTTCTTTATTTTGCTTACAGCCATTATTTACCTTCTAATATTTTTTCAGTGACTAATTTTATTGCATTTTCTATTTTATCCAATGCTTTTTCATTTAATAGTTTTTTTTCTTTTTCACATTTTTTTTTGATATTTTTAGAGTCTTCCCTTGCTTTGTTTTCATCTGAAATGATGAGTATTTCTCCTTCTCGTAAAGCTTCAACTTTCATCTTTTCTTTTATTTCTTCAACTTTTATTGCAGCATTTTCAGTAATTTTATGAGCGTTTTTTCCCGCATCTTTTATTATATTTTCTGCGGATAATTCGGTTTTTTTGACATCCTTTAAAATTTTGTTTATCAATATTTTACTCCACTATCAATATTTTTTAGCAAATACTTTTTTTATCCCTAAAAATAATTATAACACGTTAAAAGTATGCCATCAATATTAATTGTAAAATGTTTAACATATTATTTTTGAATAATAATCTACTTTCGTTTAAAGATAAACTTTGGAGAAGCAGGGAAAATACATTTACTTTATTTTCAATTCACTGCCATCCAAAGTCTATATTCTTTCAATATATTCATACATTTTATTAATTCAGGACATCTATTTTTTAATTTATATTTATCTATTGAAAGTTTGAATAGTAAGATTTAGATAATATCATTACATTTTTATAATTTATTAAAGCAAAATTAAAATTTATCTATCTCGCCAAGCAGCTTATTTAGAATAATAGATTTATCGTACTTTCCTATTAATTTACCTTTCCTGAAAAGAACACCGATTTTTTTATTAAAGGCTATCCCTATGTCTGCTTCCTTTGCTTCTCCCGGTCCGTTGACTATACATCCCATGACAGCTACCGTCAATGTTTTATTCCTATTCGATATCCTTTTATCCAATTCTTTTACAATCTCACTCAAATCCACCTCGCACCTTCCACAAGTAGGGCAGGAAATAATATTGATACTTTTTTTTCTAATTCCTAAAGATTGCAGTATCTCGTAGCCTATTTTAACTTCTTTTACAGGGTCTTCTGTTAGGGAAACTCTTATAGTATCACCAATCCCTTTGTATAGTAAAATTCCCAAACCAGCGGAAGATTTTACGATTCCCTGTGAGGAGAATCCGGATTCAGTAATTCCTATGTGTAAAGGATAGTCATATTTTTTAGAAAATACCTCATTTGATTCAATGGTATTGATGATATTTGTAGATTTCAGAGAAAATATAGCGTTCTTAAATTTGGTTTCTTTTATTACTTTTACAATTTTTTCCGCTGTTTCTATTATGGCTCCTACATTTGGTTTTTCGAATTTTTTTATAATATCAGTATCCAGAGAACCCGAATTAATGCCAAATCTAATGGCAATATTTTTTTTCTTCGCCAAGCTTATGATGTTTTTTATATTTTCTTTTATTTTTATATTTCCCGGATTAATTCTTATACCATCCACACCATAATCCATGGATTTTAAGGCTAGTCTATAATCAAAATGAATATCTGCAACCAAAGGAATTTTAATTTTTTCTTTGATAATAGGGATATTTTTGCAGGATTCCATATTCGGGATAGCTACTCTTACTAATTCACAACCTTCATTTTCTAATCTTTTTATTTGCTCAATCGTCTTTTCAGCATTCCGCGTATCTGTATTTGTCATAGATTGTACAGAGATCGGAGAATCTCCGCCAATTTCCAATTGAGCAATTCTTACACTTCTGGTTTTTTTTCTTTTAATCATTATATTTTATCACTCACTTAAAAAATATTCTGGTAATGTCCTTATAGGTGGCAAATAAAAATAAAACTATCATTAGAGATATACCTATCAAGTAAATAAAATTCATTTTTTCAGGTTCCAGAGGTCTACCTCTGATCTTCTCAATGCATAAAAGTATTATCTGTCCTCCATCCAAAATTGGAATGGGAAACAGGTTAAATATCCCAATGAATATGCTTAGGATAGCTGTAAAATAAAGCAAGCTCGAAAATCCAAGTTTAGCGAATTCCCCTGTCATTTGCGCAATACCTAAAGGACCGGCAACTTCGACAGGTATTTTTCCGGTAATCATTTCCATGGTATTGGTAAAAATTAATCTAATAATATGACCGGTAGTTTTTAACCCCTCACCTAAGGCAGAAAATATGCTCAGTTCTTTTACTATAACTTTAAAACTGATACCGATCATGCCCCTCTTATATTCTTCATTATATTCAGGAGTAACAACTAAATCGTAAATTTCTCCATCTCTATCAATCGTTATGAATAGATTTTTTCCGACATTGTCACTAACGATATTAGCAATTTCTTCCGAATTTTTCATATTTTCGGAATTGATTTTTATGATTTCATCTCCGGCCAGAATTCCTGCTTCATCTGCCGGGCCATTTTCTATGACAGTTTCTATCACATCAGTAGTCATGGGAATGCCATTTACTAAGAAAATTATACTAAATATTATAACAGAAGTAATAATATTCATTAAGGGGCCTAAAGCAACTATAATTGCCCTGATGCTTATAGGTTTTTTGTCATATCTCTCCGTTTCAGGAACAAGTTCTAATTCTTTATCTCCTTCTCCCTGACCTATCTCCCCAGCCATTTTTATATATCCTCCAAGAGGAATCAGACAAATATTATATTCAGTTTCATGACTTGTAAAGCCAAATATTTTTGGTCCGAAGCCAAAAGAAAATTTATAGACTTTCACACCAAAAGCTTTTGCTGAAAGAAAGTGCCCAAGTTCGTGGAAAAATACCAGTATACTAAATACAAATATAAATGCAATTAAAGTATTCATGTTTCCCTTTCCGAATCGTTTCGTTATTTATTCTTTACGCATAATGCAAGTGCTTCCTGCCTAGCCCAATAGTCAGCGTCAAATATATCCTCAATCCCTGGATTTGTTATTACTTTGTGATTTTTCATGGTCGTTTGAATTATATCTGGTATTTCAACTATTTTTATTATTTCATTTAAAAAAGCGTTGACAGCTATTTCATTTGCCGCATTTAATACTGCCGGCATAGTCCCACCTATATCTATTGCTTTGTAGGCTAACTTTATACAGGGAAATTTTTTGTAATTGGGACTTTTGAAAGTTAATTGTTTTATTTTGATTAAATTTATCACCGGGTAATTATTTTTAATTCTCTCCGGATAGGTCATTGCATATTGAAGTGGCAGTTTCATATCATGCTCACTGATTTGTGCCTGGATGCTACCATCAATAAATTGAACCATTGAGTGTATATAGCTCTGAGGATGAATTATAACTTCTATCTTGTCTACAGGAATATCAAAGAACCATCTTGCTTCAATCACTTCTAATCCTTTATTCATTAATGTTGCTGAATCAATGGTAACTTTTTTTCCCATTTCCCAATTAGGATGATCTAACGCTTCCTCTATAGTAACATTATTTAATGCTGATTCAGTAAGATTATAAAGAGCACCTCCTGAAGCAGTTAAAATAATTTTAGCTATATTTTCTTTTCTTTCATTTCCTATACATTGTAAAATAGCATTATGTTCGCTATCGATTGGAATGATACTCAAGTTACGTGATTTTGCTTCACGAGTTAATATTTCACCTGCAACCACCATTGATTCTTTACTTGCCAATGCAATATTTTTATCTTTTTTAATCGCTTCGTATGTAGGGATAAGTGATGCAATGCCAGTGATCGCCATAACAACCAAATCAGTTTCTTCCATAGTTGTCAATTCTATAAGACCTCTTATTCCCCACATAATTTTTACATTAAAATATTTATTTAAACTGTTTTTGAGTTTCTTTGCAAAATATTCATTTTTTACTACGGCAATTTTCGGTTTATATTTTAATATTTGTTCTTTTAGTAAATTTATATTTTCCCACCCGCTTATACCGAGCAATTCAAATTCTTTTACATGATCTGAAACAACTGTCAAAGCTTGTTTTCCTATTGAACCTGTAGACCCTAAAATCACAATCTTTTTTTTCATCTTTACCTCTAATAATTTATAACTTTTTTTTATGGAATATATATAATACAAAAATAAAAGACAGGAGCGGCAAATAAAAGGCTATCAAAGCGATCTAATACTCCTCCATGGCCAGGTATCAGGTTCCCGGAATCTTTGATCTTTGCTCCTCTCTTTAACATGGACTCAAATAGATCTCCGCATTGTCCAAATACCGATACGGCAATGCCAATAACTATTAATTTGTTTAAATCATAATTCAACCAATGATTTAAACAAATAATAGTTATTATACTAAAAAAGATGCCTGCAATCGATCCCTCAATTGTTTTTTTCGGACTAATTTTTGGTGCCAATTTTAATTTTCCAATAGCTGTGCCGATAATATAGGCAGCAATATCATTAACCCATACAATCACCAACAGGAAAATAAGAAAATAGTTACCGTTGGGCAATAGTTTTATTTTTAATAAAAAAGAAGAAAAATACCCAACATAAATGCTGGCAAATATGGTTACAGCAATACTGCTTAAAGCAATGTCGCGATTTTTCGTAAATAATCGACTAATTAAAAAAATTAATAATAATATAATGATTAAAATATTATCGAGCTTTATAGAAAGCAAGTTACCAATGGCAAGATATATAAAATACAAGGAGAATATTGAACCAAAAAAAAGAGATGGTTGGTTCTCCTTTTTGTGGGACATATTATATAATTCATATAAACCCAAAAGATTAAAGATGATTATTGTGATTAAAAAGGGTATTTCATTCCAAAAGATTATGTATCCCAAAATTGGTATTCCTAAAATGACTACAAATAATCTTTGAAAAAAAGTATTATACTTTTCCCCCATATTTTCTTGTCCTTTTTTGAAAATTGCTAATTGCTTCCATTAATTTATTTCTATCAAAATCAGGCCAGTAAACAGGTGACACATACAGCTCCGTATAGGCAATTTGCCAAAGCATGAAATTACTAATTCTCATTTCATTACCTGTTCTGATTAACAAATCCGGATCAGGCAATTGCTTGATATACAAGTTCTCTTTTACAATACTTTCATCAATTTCGTCAATATTCAATTCTTTATTAACAATTTTTGATGCTATTTTTTTAATCGCATCTACAATTTCTGCCCTTCCTCCATAGTTGATAGCAATATTCAAATTCAATACAGAATTTTTATTGGTGGCATTTTTAATTTCCTGCATTTTTTCCACCAATGATTTTGGAAGAAAATTAGATCTGCCCAAAAAATTAACTTTTATTCGATTATTTATTAAATGTTCTTTCTCTTCAATCAATACGTTTTTAAATAAATTAATCAGGTAAAGTACTTCACTTTTTGGTCTTTTCCAATTTTCTGTAGAAAATGCATAAAGAGTAAGTGTGGGAATTTTTAAGCTGATACAATCATTAATTATTCTTTTAACCGCTTTTGCACCTTCTTTATGTCCTGAGGTTCGAGGCAATCCTTTTTCTATCGCCCACCTGCCATTTCCATCCATGATAATGGCTATATGTTTAGGTAAATAATTTCTATTTGTTATTTCATTATTTTTTTTTATGATTTTCACCTACAAAAATACCCCCTTAAAATATCATTTTAATAGTGTATGCATATATTTTAAAGGGGGTAATTAATTATTCCTGGATTATTGCTTCGTTAGGACAGGCGTTTGCACAGCTACCACAGTCGGTGCAAGTCTCTTTATCGATAATATATTTATCTTCTCCTTCAGATATTGCTTCAACAGGACATTCATCCACACATATACCACATTTTATACAATCATCTGTAATTTTGTAAGCCATTTATTGTTCCCCCCCCTTCTTTCGATATGGTTAATACTAAACTTCCATAATTTCTTTTTCTTTTACTTTTAGTAATTCATCTATTTTTTTTGTATATCCATCTGTAATTATTTGAATTTCTTTTTGATATTCTTTACATTCATCTTCAGAAATATTTTTATTTTTTTCATCTTTTTTTATGAGCTCATTAATTTCGCGTCTTATATTTCTTATAGCGATCTTACCTTTTTCCGCCTCTTTTTTAACTAATTTTACTAATTCTTTTCTTCTCTCTTCATTTGGAGCCGGTACTGCCAGCCTGATAATATTACCATCACTTGACGGGGTTAGTCCTAAATCAGATTTCCATATTGCTTTTTCTATATCCGCCAGACATTTCTTATCCCATGGCTGTATGAGAATTAAATTGGATTCTGGAATAGAAATATTTGCAACTTGCTTTAAAGGAGTCGAAACACCATAATAAGGTATTTCCAGCCTATCAATTAACGTTGAAGATGCCCTGCCTGTTCTAATATGTATAAATTCATCTTGTACAACCTTAATAGTCTTACCCATTTTAATATTTGTTTTTTCTGTAAATTCAGATAACACAATTATTCCCCCTTTACTATTGTTCCGATTTTTTCCCCCAGTATAACACGTTTTATATTACCATTTAAGTTTAGATTAAAGACAATCACAGGAATATTATTTTCCATACACAAAGATATTGATGTAGCATCCATAACCTTTAATCCTTTATTTAAAAATTCCAAAAACCCTAATTTGTTAAATTTTACAGCTTTTTTATTTATCATTGGATCTGATTCATAAATGCCATCCACTTTTGTCGCTTTAAGAACTGCTTCGGCATTAAGCTCAATTGCACGCAGTGAAGCTGCTGTATCGGTTGTGAAGTAGGGATTACCGGTTCCGGAAGCCAAAATAACAACTCTATTTTTTTCCAGATGTCTCATGGCTCTTCTTCTGATGTAAGGTTCTGCTACTGCTTTCATCTCTATGGCAGTTTGTACTCTGGTTTCAATTCCTAATTTTTCCAGAGAATCTTGAAGGGCTAATGCATTTATTACGGTCGCCAGCATTCCCATATAATCCGCGGATACCCTATTTATTCCAATTGCACTACCTTCCTGACCGCGAAAAATATTACCTCCCCCAATAACAATTGCAATCTCTACTCCTAATTCTCTGATTTCAGCTAATTGCTGTGATATAAAGTTAATTTTCTTTATATCAATTCCAAAACCTTTTTCTCCTGAAAATGATTCCCCACCAAGTTTTAAAAGAACCCTCTTATATACTGGTTTTTCCATCAATCATTCCTTCTGTCTTATTTTATTTATTTTATATTTTGTCTTGGGGTTTTTATAAATCTTCACCGAGTTTAAATCTTGCAAATCTTCTTATAACAATATTTTCACCTAATTTTGCAATGGTTTCCAATAACAATGTTTTAATATTTTTATTAGAATCTTTAATAAATGTTTGATCTACCAGACAGGTTTCCTGATAATATTTTTCTATTTTTCCTTTTACTATTCTTTCGATAACGGCGGCAGGTTTTTTTGATTTTTCGGCTTGCGTTCTAAATATATCCTTTTCTTTTTCCAGTACATCTGACTGTACTTCTTCTCTACTAATGTATTTGGGGTCCAAAGCTGCAATTTGCAATAAAATATCTTTAACAAATTCATTAAATATTTCTGTTTTTGCAACAAAATCTGTTTCGCAGTTTATTTCGGCTAAAACACCAATCTTTCCGTCCAAATGGATATATGATTCAATTTTACCGCTTAATGCTATTCTACTTACTTTTGAAGCTGCGGCATTAATTCCTTTTTTTCGCAAATATTCTATGGATTTTTCTAAATTTCCATCATTTTCTTTCAAAGCTTTTTTACAATCCATAATTCCTGCACTTGTCTTTCTCCTCAGCTCTTGAACCATTTTTGCAGTTATGTTCATTCTTTACTCCTTATTTATACTATATGTTTATTTATGATATTTTTTCTATTTGTTGTTCTTCTATGCTTGATTTATTTCCTTCATTGACCGCGCCAGCTATTACGGAAGAAATAAGTTTAACTGCTCTAATTGCATCATCATTACCCGGAATAACATAATTTATTTCCTCCGGATTACAGTTGGTGTCTACAATGGCTACAACCGGTATAGAAAGTTTTACAGCTTCAGCAATAGCAATATTTTCCTTTTTTGGATCTACAACAAACATAACATCCGGCAATTTTTCCATATTTCTAATTCCATTAAGTACTTTATTAAGCTTTTCTTTTTCCCTCTTCAGACCAATTACCTCTTTTTTAGGAAGAATTTCAAACATATTATCACTTTCCATTTTTTCCAGTTCAAGAAGCCTTTTTACTCTTTTCCTTATTGTATCAAAATTAGTTAATGTTCCACCTAACCATCTATAATTTACATAAAACATATTACATCTTTCTGCTTCGTTTTTAATTGATTCCTGAGCTTGTTTTTTGGTACCGACAAACAGGACTTTTCCTCCTTTGCTCGATATATCTCTAACAAAATCATAAGCGACATCAATTAACTTAACCGTTTGTTGAAGATCGACTATATATATGTTATTTCTTTCTGTAAATATATAGGATTTCATTCTCGGGTCCCATCTCCGTACCTGGTGGCCGAAATGAACTCCTGCTTCCAGTAATTGTTTCATTGAAACTACACTCATTTAATATCCTCCATTTTTTTACTTATTTATAAATATAAAATATAATTAGTGCACAAAATCAAAAATAGTATAACATAGTTCATTTTTTAAATCAAGAACTTTAAAAACTTTAAAAACAGTATCGTGTATCGAGTATCGAGTATCGAGTTAAGAAAAGAAAGGGAAAGAAATACAAGAAAACAGTATTCTTTTATCTAACTACCCCAATAAAGTTTACACTAACAAAAACAGTATCG
>CAZMLS010000001.1:22542-25874 GCA_964567215.1 uncultured Atribacterota bacterium
AGTATTCTTTTATCTAACTACCCCAATAAAGTTTACACTAACAAAAACAGTATCGTGTATTGAGTATCGAGTATCGAGTATCGAGTATCGAGTATCGAGTTAAGAAAGAAAAAGATAATAATAACTCAAAAAAATAAATAGTATCGAGTTAAGAAAAAACCAGAAAATTTTTTTTCTTATCTCACTAAAGTTAGATACCTGTCAACATTTACCTGATTTTCCGGTTATTAACTTAAACAAAGAAACCAATCAGAAACTAAAATAACGCATAATTTTTATTTATTTCTTTCAACTCGTTACAAATTAGTTAATTAGTCAATCGATTATTTAACTAATTGCTCAATTGAATTATCTTTTTTTTTAATTCTTTTTATTTTCCTTACTAACGACTAATTTAATTGCTAAATCGGTTAACTGGTCTTTTCTTTTCTTAATTTCTTAATTGGTCAATTGGAAAATTGGGTAATTGGATAATTAAATTATTTTGTATTTTTCTTTGTATTTTCTTTACTAACGACTATTCACTAATGACTAATTTAATCGTTAAATTACAATATATATCTTGATATGTCTTCACTTTTTACAATATCTTTCATTTTTCCAACCACATATGCTCTATCAATAATAATATTTTTCTTTTTAATTTCGGGTGCATTGAAAGAGATTTCTTCTAGTATTTTTTCTAAAATAGTATATATTCTTCTCGCTCCAATATTTTCAGTTTGTTCGTTAACCAAAAAAGCAATGTTTGCAATTTCATCAATGGCTTCATCTTCAAATTTCACCTTTACGCCCTCTGTTCCGATCAATGAAACATATTGCATAATCAATGAATTGCAAGGTTCAGTTAATATTCTTTTTAAATCATCTTTTGTTAAATGATCTAATTCAACCCTGATAGGAAATCTTCCTTGGAGTTCCGGTATGAGATCAGATGGTTTTGATATCGTGAAAGCACCAGCAGCAATAAATAAAATATGATCAGTTTTTACTGCACCGTATTTAGTCATAACCGTGGAACCCTCTACAATGGGAAGTATGTCTCTTTGCACGCCTCCTCTTGACACATCCGGACCATAAGATTTTTCCTGTCTTGCAATCTTATCTAATTCGTCAATAAATACAATGCCTAAATTTTCAACTTTATCTATCGCCGCCCTTGTGACTTCATCCTTATCAATTAGTTTTTGTGTTTCATTATAAGTAATAATTTTCCGAGCTTCTGCAATCGTCATTTTCTGTTTTTTCTTTTTTTGAGGAAACATTTTTCCCATAATGTCCTTAAAATTAAAACCTATTCCTTCTATACCTGTATTCGAAAAAACTTCTACTGAAGATTGGGACTTTTCTTCAATTAATATCTCAATGACTCTATGTTCCATGTCACCATTTCTTAATTTTTCTCTAAATTTTTCTTTTGTTTTTAAGAATCGGTCTTCTCTCTCGATATCTTTGTCAACTGAATCAATATTATCTTCTTTTTCAACAAGCATATTGTCTTCCTGATTATAAATATCCTTTTTTTTATAACTTTTCTTAGACATAACCGGGAATAGATACTCTAATATTTTTTCTTCTGCCATCTCTTCGGCTTTAATTTTTACCTTTTTTGCCCATTCTTTTCGAGATAATTGAATGCTTACTTCCGTCAAGTCTCTGATGATTGATTCTACATCTCTTCCGACATAACCTACTTCGGTATATTTCGTTGCTTCAACTTTTACAAAAGGTGCTTTCACTAATTTAGACAATCTTCTTACAATTTCTGTTTTTCCAACACCAGTAGGCCCAATCATAATAATGTTTTTAGGGGTTACTTCATCCATTAATTCAGAAGTTAATTTTTTTCTTCTTATTCTATTCCTTAAAGCAATAGCAACAGCTTTCTTAGCGTCATCTTGTCCCACAATATATTTATCGAGTTCTTTTACAATTTGTAAAGGTGTTAAATCATTATCCAATTCAGTCCCTCCTATTTTTATAATTTTTCAACTTTTATTTGGTTATTTGTATAAATACATAGTGATGCGGCAATTTTCAAAGCTTCCAGTGCTATTTCGGAAGCCGATAAATCAGAATGTTTTATTAATGCTTTTGCTGCAGCCAATGCATAATTACCTCCAGAACCAATAGCCGCAACATTATCATCAGGCTCGATAATGTCTCCTGTACCTGATACAACATACATATTTGTTTTATCTGCCACAATCAGAATGGCTTCTAATTTACGTAATATCTTGTCTGTTCGCCATTCCTTGGCTAAAGAAATGACCGCTTTAGGTAATTTTCCATGAAATTCATCGATCTTTTTTTCAAGCTTTTCAAATAAGGTAATGGCGTCTGCAGCAGACCCTGCAAAACCGGTTAAAACACTATCCTTATATAATCTACGTAACTTATTAGTATTATTTTTCATAATGGTATTCCCCATGGTTATTTGACCATCTCCGGAAACTGCTACTTCACCATTATGTTTTAAAGCTAATATTGTTGTCCCTCTAAACATTTTTAGATTGCTCCTTTTTAATCTTTTTTAATCTAGTTAAAATCATTATGATCTTGGATGTGATTTTTGGTAGACAGATTTTAATCTATCTTTAGTAATATGAGTGTATATTTGTGTTGTTGAAAGGCTTTCATGACCCAATAATTCCTGCACTGAACGCAAATCCGCACCTCCACCCAAAAGATGTGTAGCGAATGTATGCCTTAATACATGGGGGCTTATTTTTTTATTTAATCCGGTCATCTCCATATATTTATTGATGATTCGACATATACTTCTTGCGGTTAATCTTCCTCCGAAACGATTTAGCAAAAAAGCCTCATCGTTTTTTCTATTTGAATTAATTTTCGTATAATATTTATTCCTGATAAAAAGATACTTTTTTATCGCTTTGATACATGGATTGCTTAATGGCAAAATTCTTTCTTTTGAACCCTTTCCAAAAACTCTCACAATCTGTTCGTTTATATCAATATCTCCAATATTCAGATTAACTATTTCATTGACTCTCATACCGGTTCCGTAAAGCATTTCGAGAATGGTTTTATCTCTTATGCCTTGAGGTTTTCCCGATTCCGCCGATTCAATCAATCGATTTACTTCTTGTATATACAGAAAGTAAGGTAATTTTTTATCTATTTTAGGGGTTATTAAATTTAACGCCGGATTAGAATTAATCAGCCCTTCTTTTAATAAATATTTAAAAAAAGAACGAGCTGTTGACGTTTTCCTAGCAATACTTCTTCTTGAAAATTTATTCTCTTTTAAATATACAATGTATTTTCTTAAAACGATATGATTAATTTCTTTTATTTTTACAATTTTA
>CAZMLS010000001.1:25974-45798 GCA_964567215.1 uncultured Atribacterota bacterium
ACCGGCTCTAATTTTAGTTTTTGAGCTTTATTTGCTTTTTCTAAATCTTTTGACAGAGATAAGTAGAATTTTTTTAAGACTTCAACCCATTCTTTCCCTTTGATTTCGATTTCATCTAATTCTTTTTCCATTTTCGCAGTAAAGTAAATATCCATAATATTTGAGAAGTAATTATTTAAAAATAAGTTAACCTTTTTTCCGATGTCTGTTGGAAAAAAATAATTTTTAATTTTTTCTACATACTTCCTTTTCTGAATAGTATCTATAGTGGGAACATATGTACTTGGGCGACCAATTCCTTCTTTTTCCATTTTTTTCACCAGACTAGCTTCGGAATATCTTAAAGGCGGTTTTGTGAAAAACTGTTCTTTCTTTATATCTGCTAAATCAAGCTCGTCTCCTTTTTTAAGTGGAGGAAATTCAATATTGCTTATATTATTTTGGCCATAAATCTTTAAAAAACCGTCAAATAATACTTCAGAACCGGTGGTCTTAAAAATATATTCTCCTACCTCTATATCAATCGATATCTTTTTTAATCTGGCGTCATTCATTCTGCTGGCAACGAATTTATTCCAGATAAGTTTGTAAAGCCTGTTTTGATCCCTATCTAAATATTCAGATATGTATTCAGGATCATTATTAATAGAAACTGGCCTAATTGCTTCATGAGCATCTTGTATTTTATTATTTTTTGTTTTACTAATTTCCTTTTTCGAACTTCCGAAAGGTTTAGTATATTCCTTTCCAAAATGTTTTTTTATATATTTATTTGCATTAATTTTTGCTTCATCGGATACTCTTGTAGAATCTGTTCGCATATAGGTGATTAATCCGGTAGTCCCCTTTTCTCCCATATTAATTCCTTCATAAAGTTTTTGAGCAACGTGCATAGTCTTTTTAATAGAGAAATTTAATTTACTAAAGGCTTCTTGTTGTAAACTGCTTGTTATAAAAGGAAAAGGTGATTTTCTAAGTTCTTCCTTCATATTTACTTTTTTAACCTGTGCATCTCCTTTTTTAACTTCTTCTACAACTTTTTTAGCATCCTTTTCATTTTCTAATTTTACTTTTTTTGCTTTGACGGAAAATAATTTAGCTTCAAAAGGTTTTGTTTTTTTATTTTCACTTTCATTAAATAATGCGGTTATCAGCCAATACTCTTCCTTATTAAATTTTTCTATTTCCTCTTCTTTATCACATATAATTTTTAAAGCAGCAGATTGTACCCTTCCTGCACTTAATCCTCCCTTTATTTTTTTCCATAAAAGAGGGCTTATTTTGTATCCGACCAATCTGTCTAATAATCTTCTCGTCTTTTGTGAATTAACCATGTTTAAATCAATTTTCCGAGGAGTACTTACGGCTTTTAAAACAGCTTTTTCTGTTATTTCGTTAAAACTTACCCGGCTATTTAAATCCTTTATGTTTAATTTTTGAGCAATATGCCAGGCAATAGCCTCTCCTTCCCGGTCCGGGTCAGTCGCTAAAAATACTTTTTCTTTTCCTTCTATAGATTTTTCCAATTCTTTTAAAGCAGCCCTCTGTTTGGGAACAACCACATATGTTGGTTTAAAATTATCTTTTACATCGATACCTAATTTCGTTTTAGGCAAATCGATTAAGTGTCCTTTGCTTGATTTTATTAAATAATCTTTTCCTAATATTTTTTTTAAAGTTTTTTCTTTTGTCGGTGATTCCACTATAACAAGAAATTTACTCATTTTATTACCTCTGTATTTATCTTGTGTTTTCTTTATTTCCCAATTAACCTATTAAATATATCCACCTGCCATGAAGGCAAAGAAATTGCTCCATACGGACAATGTTCATCACAACAAAAACAGGAAATACACTTTTTTCTATCCACTTCCGGATATTTATTTTTTATCTTCATTGCTGATACAGGACATACTTCAACGCATTTTTTACAAATTTTACACTTTTTATGGTTAACAACAGGTGTTACTGACGCAAAATTAAAAGCATGGGGTACAGCCATTTTTATGATCTTCTGCACAATACCATTTTTCGGGACTCTAAATCCATGTATTTTCTTCAACTCTCCATCAATTTCGATATTTAAAGGATTAATCTCACCTAAATTTCTACTATTTGCTACTTGTAATAATTCAATTAATCGTGGATTAATACCCATCATGAAAGCCACCACCGCATCCAAAGATATTCCATTATCACTGCCTATAATTTTATTTATTTCCCTAGGACTACCGTTTGACGGACCCATACCTTCCATTCCTATGATTGCATCCATAATATGTAAATCAGGTACTCTTATTTGATATATATCTACAAGTAATTCAGCAAATTCGTAAACTGAATGTGTCACGGTATGTAATTTTGCCTTTTTTCCTCCGGGAATTATCCCGAACATGTTTTTTATGGCACCGGTGATAGTAGTTAAACTATGTGTCTTAAACTTTGGAACATTAATAATATAATCAGCTTGTAATACAATTTTAGAAATATAAAGATTTTCTATAAATTTCGATTGTACTTTTACTTTTTCCACTTCACCTGCGATATTTTTGAAATGACCGTTAGATACTTCAAGTATCCCGGTTATTTTCGCTATTTTCATGGGATCAAAATGTATACTACCTGAATTATCTCCAACAACAATTTCTTTTGTATTGCATTTTTCCAGCTCTTTAACAATTGCTTCAACAACTCTCGGATCAGTCGTTGCACCTTTTTCAGGAGGAAAAGCACCAATTAGATTAGGTTTTACTAAAACAGTTTTATCTAAAACCTTATTTCTTACATCATATCTCTCAAATATCTCTCCGATAATTTCAGATAGTGTATTTGAAACGGTGTTTTTTATGATTACTTTTGTCATTTTTTCTGCATCCTTAAATTCATTTTAGCTTATCTTTTTTCTTTCCATAAAAAAATAGTACGTTACTTATTTTTTTTAATAGATACCCTAGTTAAAAACTTTTTTTCTTTGCCTTCTTTTAACCTTAATATATTGCCCCTATGTCTGTATAACGCCAATGCTAATATAATAACACTAAAGATAATATATTCCTGAGGCTGCCTAAACCATAACATCAAAACAACCAATACACTTAAGGATAAAATTGAGGCTAATGATGCATATCTAGTTAAAGCGATGACAATAAGCCATATCAAAGCTGATAACAGGGCTATCTTGGGATTGAGAGCAAGAAAGACTCCATAGGTGGTGGCAATGCCTTTTCCACCCTTAAATTTTAAAAATATAGACCAATCATGACCACCGATTACCGCCAAACCGCCAAGAATAATAACGAATAAGCTATCAATGTTAAGCTGGTAAAAAAGAACTATTGCCAAAAATCCCTTTAACAAATCACCAATTAACACCAGGGAGGCAAGCCAGGGTCCTAATACTCTAAATGCATTGGTTGCACCGATATTTCCGCTTCCGTAATCTCTTATATCTATCTTTTTAACTACCTTTGCTACAATATATCCAAAAGGCATTGAACCAATTAAATAGCAAATAATAATCATTAATGACTCTATCATTTATTTTCTCTTTTTAACCTTTCTTTCATTTCTATCTTTTCTGGTTAAATTAATACTTAACGGGGATCCTTCAAAACCATATTCTTGATACAAAGTATTTTCTAAATATTTTTGATATGCATTGTACATCAGTTTAGGATTATTTACAAATAAAAGAAATTTTGGCGGTTTTATTCCGATTTGTGTCACATAATTTATTTTTAAAGTATGATTATTAATATATTTTGGAGGATTTTTATGAATCGCTTCCTTAAAGAAATTATTTAATTGCGGAGTGGGAATTTCTTTGCAATACTCCAGCGATACTCTTTTTATTACTTTAAATATTTCACTAATATTATATCCGGTTAAAGCAGAGGTAAATATAATCGGAAAATATTTAGCGAACGGGAGCTCGTATTTTATTTCTTCAATCAACCATTTTTTATCTACCTGCCCTTTAATTAAATCAAATTTATTCAGAATAATAATACCGGCTTTTTTTGATTCATTGACAAAATCGGTTATCTTTTTGTCCTGCATGCTAATACCCTGGGTAGAGTCTATCACCAGAAGCACAATATCAGAATTTTCAACAGCTTCCATGGCTCTTAATGAACTGTAATACTCGATATCTTCCTTAACTTTGGTTTTATGTCTTAATCCGGCAGTATCAATAAATAACATTCTCTGCAAACCATGTTTATATTTAACCTCAATCGCATCCCGGGTAGTTCCCGGGTAATCACTAACGATTAATCTTTCTTCTCCTAAAATATTATTCAGTAAACTAGATTTTCCGACATTCGGCTTACCGAGAATGGATATTTTTATTAAATCCTCTTCGTCTTCTATTTCATTACATTCTTCTGGAAAAAAAGAAATAATTTTATCCAATAACTGATTAACTTTTATCCCATGTTCTGCTGAAACAATAGTAGCTTCCCCGAATCCCAACTCATAAAAATCATTTAAGTTTTGTTCACTACCCTGTATATCTCCTTTATTAGCCACCAATATACTGGGCTTATTACTTTCTCTTATCATTTTTGCGACTTTAAAATCATCTGTATTAATTCCTTCTTTGATATCCACCAGTAATAAAATTAAGTTTGCTTCCTTGATAGACAAATCTGTCTGAGTGATTATTCCTTTATTAATTCCTTCTTTCTTTTCAACGTCCACTCCACCGGAGTCAACCAGAATAAACGATTTTCCTTTCCATTCACATTCTGCATATATACGGTCTCTGGTAATTCCCGGCTCGTCTTTAACGATCGCCTTCCTTCTTCTTGCTATTCTATTGAACAATGTTGATTTTCCAACATTTATTCTTCCAATTATCGATACGAACGGTTTTTTCATAAATACTCTCTTTTTTTTATTCTAAAATTCTCAAAACGTTTACTCAAAATTTAACAATTTCTTATGATATTTTTCATTTTTTTTATAGTATTTTTGGGACTTTTGTTTTTAAATATAAGTGAACCGGCCACAATAATATTGGCACCAGAACTAATAACTTCACATACATTTTCAAAATTAATCCCTCCATCGACTTCCAAATCAATAAATCGATTACTATCTTCTATCATCTTTCTTGCTTTCCTTATTTTGACCAGCATTTCCGGGATAAATTTTTGTCCCCCATAACCCGGGTTCACCGTCATTACCAGCAGCTTGTCAATTTTAGAAATCAAATATTCTACGGCACTTAGTGAAGTAGCCGGATTTAAAGCCAGCCCGCATTTCGCACCCGATTCCTTTATTTTTTGAATTAATCTATCCAAATGTTTACCAGTCTCGGCATGAATAGTAATAATATCCCCACCTGCTTTTATAAATGACTGTATATGTTTTTCCGGATTTTCTATCATTAAATGAACATCCAATGGAATGGATGTTCTCTTTTTTATTGTTTCTACTATTTTGTCACCAAAGGAAATATTGGGAACAAAACATCCATCCATTATATCTAAATGGATTAAATCTGCTTCTCCTTCATTAATTTCATCAATCTGTTCGCCCAGGTTGAGAAAATTTGCATCCAATATTGAGGGAGATATTTTTCTTCTTAACATCTTCCATTGACTCCTTTTCTACTGTGATAACATCATTATATTCTAATAATACTATATCATTATTAAATAATTATTAATAACCCATATTAAAAGGAATAAAACCCGGTTATATTAATAGACTCCTTCTAAAATAATTTTTTGTATAATTTCTTATTTAAAATTCAGATTTATTTTACCATATAACATAAAGTTTATTTATTATTATATCATTTTGCCGCAATATATGCTTAAAAGAGTAAAAAATCAGCATTGAGTATCGGGAATAGTGTTTCAATTTAAGAAAAACTAGAGAAAAAATAATGGGGAAAAAGTAATAATTATTCTTTTCTCTCTTAAAATCCCACAGTAAAGTGTTCACTAACTAAGATACATGCAGCAATTAAACAAAGATACGACTATATAATTAATATGTCGGATATAAAACTAGAAGAACTATATTATCAATATTTTCCGGAAAAATCAGATGATATCAGCTTAGTTCAACCATAACTTACGGTCAAGACTTCGGTATTGTATAGCTTCAGATAAGTGAGATATTTCAATATTTTCTGAATGTTCCAAATCTGCAATGGTTCTGGAGACTTTTAAAATACGGTCATAAGCCCTGGTGCTTAAATTCAGCTTTTCCATTGCCTTATAAATTAAATTTTCTCCATTTTGATCTATTTTACAATATTTTTCAATGTTTTTCCGTGACATCTGCGCATTACTATAAATATTGTCTTTAGCGAATCTTTTTCTCTGAATATTTCTCGCAGCTTCAACTCTTTTTCTTATAGTACTTGAATTTTCTGTCGAACTCTTTTTCATGACTTCTCTGCAATTCACTCGTGGTACTTCGATATGTATGTCTATCCTGTCTAATAAAGGTCCGGATATTTTTGAACGATATTTAATAATTTGGGTTAAACTGCAGGTACATTCTTTTACAGGATCGCCATAAAAACCACAAGGACAAGGATTCATAGAAGCAACCATCATAAAAGAAGCAGTATAAGTCACAGAGCTTAGTGAACGGGAGATAGTCACTACTTCATCTTCCAGAGGCTGTCGCAGTGATGCTAATGCACTTCTTGAAAATTCAGGTAACTCGTCCAAAAATAATACTCCATTATGTGCCAGACTGATTTCTCCAGGTTTTGGTATCCTTCCTCCACCGATTAATCCTGCATTACTGATCGTATGATGCGGCGTTCTGAAAGGTCTTTTGGTAATTAATGATGTCTTCGGTGGCAATAAATTAGCAATACTATATAGTTTGGTAATTTCTATAGACTCTTCCAGCATAAGCGATGGCAAAATACTTGGTAATCTACGTGCCAGCATTGTTTTTCCGGAACCGGGAGGTCCCACCATAATTACATTATGACTTCCGGCGGCTGCAACCTCGAATGCTCTTTTTGCGTGCTCCTGCCCTTTTACATCTGCAAAATCCAATTGCGAAACACTGGTTTGGTTGAAAATTTCATTTATATTTACATCTACAGGTTCTATAGAAAGTTTTCCATTTAAAAATTCTATGACTTCATTCAAGTAACTTACTGGAAAAACTTCTATATCTTTTATAACCCCCGCTTCGTTTGCATTTTTATCGGGAACGATTAATTCTTTCCTTCCTAGATCTTTTGCCATGATGGCAATAGGTAATATTCCGTTTACGGGTTTAATCGTTCCATCCAAGGATAATTCACCTATTACAATCATTTTTTTCATTTTTTCGGTTTTTATTTGCCCGCTGGCAGCCAATATGCCTAGTGCTATGGGTAAATCAAAGATAGGCCCTTCTTTTTTAATATTTGCAGGTGCAAGATTGACAGTTATTCTTTTTCGAGGAAATTCATATTCAGAATTTTTAATAGCAGAACGTACTCTTTCCCTTGATTCCTGAACTGCTGTGTCCGGCAATCCCACAATACTGAACAAAGGCAATCCTGATCGAATATCAACTTCTACATCTACTAAAAATGATTCTACGCCGAATGTAGCCGCACTATACAACTTCGATAACAAAAAAACACCTACTTTTTATATTTGTTGTGAATTAAAAGGGTTGTTACTGTGATTAATATGGAATGCATTTTCAATATGCCTTATTTCTTCAATATTATTTTTTTTTGAAAAATATATCAAAATTACATCAAAACGATAATTTTTTCCCTTCAACTTTTTTCTGGTAATATAACCTGAGGCTGTTTTAATAATTTTTTTCTGTTTAGCTAAATGAACTGTTTCTTCCGGATAACCGTATTGATTCGATTTTCTTGTTTTCACTTCTATAAATATAATCTCATTCTTGTACTCGACAATAATGTCAATTTCACCCAAAAAGTTGCGATAGTTCTTTTCCCGGATAATGTATCCATTTTTTGCCAAATACTCTGAAGCAATAGTCTCTCCAGTTTTTCCTAATTTGTTCATGATCTTCTATCTTTTTTATTTTATCCTATTGAATTAGAACTCCCGCAAAACTTTTTCTATGAATTCTGGTGGCATGATACTTCCGTAGCGCTTGCAAATGCTTTTTCGTTCCATACCCTTTGTTTTTTTTAAAATGATAATGAGGGAATTCCCGGTCGAAATTAATCATCAGGTTATCTCTGTATACTTTGGCAACTATTGATGCAGCAGCAATAGAAATACTTTTATCTTCACCTTTTATCAAAGCCAACTGAGGAACTGTCATTTCGGGAATTTCAAAACCATCTACTAATAATCCATCAGGTTCATTTTTTAGGTTTTTAATTGCTCTTTTCATGGCAAGAAATGTTGCCTGGGCAATATTAATTTTATCAATAATATCTGCTCCAACAATTCCAATTCCTACACCTTTAGCTTTTTTTAAAATTTCCGGATATATTTCTATCCTCTTTTTGGGGGTTAATTTTTTAGAATCTTTAATATTTGGAATAAATAAATTTACCGGCAAAATCACGGCAGCTGCCACAACAGGTCCGGCAAGGGAACCTCGTCCAACTTCATCCAAGCCTGCTACTAATTGTCGGCCCGCTTTAAGAAATTTATTTTCATAATTGTAAAGACTCTGGATACGCAATCTTTCTTGATATAATTTTTCTATTTTTTTCTGATAACTGTAAAAAATTTCTTTTGATTTTTTTGTATTTACATTTATTCTTTTTGGAAGCATAAAATTATCTTTTTTCTTTTACCGTACTTCTCTTTCCAACTCTGCCTCTCAGGTAATACAATTTCGCTCTTCTCACTTTACCCTTTTTCAACACTACTATCTTCTTAATATTTGGGGAATGCAACTGGAATATTTTTTCAACTCCAACACCTTTAGATATTTTTCTTACCGTAAAAGTTTCTCTGGTTGCACTATGATTTTTTGCTATTACTATTCCCTTAAAAATCTGAATCCTTTCTCTTGTTCCTTCAATTATTTTTTGATGAACTTCAACTGTATCACCTGCAATAAATTCAACATTATTTTCTTTCATTTGTTCCTTTTCTATTTGTTCTATATAATCAACCATTTATATCACCCTTTCTATTTTATACTTTTCAAGTATTTTATTTTTTTATTACTATTCCTCAATCAATTTTTCTATTTTTTTAATTATTTTTTCTTCCTGTTCAGAAAGCCTTTTGTTTGCAAAAATTTCCGGTCTTCGAACTAAAGTTCTAATCAATGACTGTTTTTTTCGCCACTTATCTATTTTACCGTGATTTCCTGATAATAAAACCTCCGGAACTTTTAAGCCTTCAAACTCATCCGGTCTTGTATAATGCGGATAATCAAGGTATTCGTTATAGAACGAATCATTAATCATTGATTCTTCCTTGCCTAAAACTCCGGGAATCATTCTGGAAACTGCATCGACAATTAGCATGGCAGGTAATTCACCACCGCTTACTACAAAATTACCAATGGATACTTCTTCTGCATCCAATATTTTTGAAATTCGTTCATCTATTCCTTCATATCTTCCGCATATAAGAACAATTTTTCTATTTTTAGATAACGATTTTGCCATTTTTTGAGTAAATATTTTTCCTTGTGCTGAAGTAATCAACACTTTTAACGGGTAATGATCTTTGTTTTTTAGTTTTATTTCTTGTATGGCACTGTAAATAGGTTGCGGTTTTAATACCATACCCGGTCCGCCTCCATACGAGTAATCATCTACTGTTTTATGCTTATCATTACTAAAATCCCTAAGATCAACCAGATTTATTTTTATAAGATTCTTTTCTTGTGCTCTCTTTAAGATACTTTCGGAAAAGGGACTTTTAAACATATTGGGAAAAATTGTAATAATGTTAATTTCCAAACTAATATCGCTCATAATAGACCATCAATATAATGAATTATTATTTTTTTATTATCTATATCGATCACTTTAACTACTTCTTTAATTGCCGGAATAAGAATCTCCCTGCCTTCTTTATTTTTTACAATATAAACATCGTTGCTTCCGGTTCTAATTATATTTTCAATTACGCCCAAATATTCATTATTTTCCAGATATACACCAAGCCCAATAATTTCATGTAAAAAATAAGAATTTTCAGGTAATTCAATTGCTTCGCTTCGGCTTATTTCAATGAAATAACCTACGATGTTTTTCGCTTCGTCAATTTCGTCAATCCCTGCCAACTTTAAAATAACCTTATTTCCAACCATCTTTGATTCTAATATTTCAAATATTTTTTTATTGATGTAGATATTTTTTAAATTTTTAAATCTATTTATTTTTTCGGTAAGAGGCATAACTTTGACTTCGCCTTTATTTCCATGTTTCGAAGTTATCTTACCAATAGTTATAAATTTTTCACTCAATCATTTTTACCCTTTATAAGAATAATTTTATTAATTAATAATTTCAATTATTGCTCGCTTTTCGTTTTTTTGCGCAGCAGCATTCATGATCAATCTTATTGATTTTATATTTCTTCCTTGTTTTCCAATTACCTTACCCACATCTTCAGGATCAACTTTAATTTCAAAAATAGATGTTTTTTCGTTAACAACATTAACTATTTCAACTTCATCAGGGAAATCTACAATTCCTTTAATTATAAATTCTATCAATTCTTTCAAATCTATCACCTTGAAATTTAATTTTTTTTCTGTTCTTCTAAAATACCGGCATTTTTAAACAACATTTTAACAGTATCCGATAATTGCGCCCCTTTCTTCAACCAGTTTAAACTGGCTTCTTTATCGATCTTAACCTTGTAAGGATCATAAATTGGTTGATAATAACCAACTTGCTCAATGAATTTTCCTTTTGCAGGTTTTCTCGAATCTATAACCACTATTTTGTAGAAAGGTTTTTTCTTTCCGCCTTCTCTCCTGAGTTTAATTTTTACAGACATTCAACTTGCCTCCATTTTATTATTATTTTTGCACTATTCTATATTTTTTTATTAACACACAGTGAATCATACTATATTTTTAATTAAAAGGGAAATTTTTTGCAAATTTTCTTTTTTTCATCATATTTTTTATCTGATTAAATTGTTTTAACAATCGATTAACTTCTGAGATCTGCGATCCGCTTCCCCTGGCAATTCTTTTTCTCCTGTTTCCGTTGATTATATTTGGATTATTTCTTTCATCCATGGTCATTGAACTGATAATGGCTTCAATTTTTTTTAATTCTCGATCATCGTACTGCATTTTATTTAAGTTTAACCGTGAAGCTCCGGGAATCATGCCGACAATTTCCTTTACTGAGCCAATGTTTTCCATTTTTTTTAGTTGAAGATAAAAATCATTCAAATCAAAATTATTACTTTTTATTTTCTCGTTCATCCTGCTTATTTCTTTTTTATCGTAAGCGGATTCTACTTTTTCAATTAAAGTTAAGACATCACCCATTCCCAATATTCTTGATGCCATTCTTTCAGGGTAAAAAATGTCAATATTTTCAATTTTTTCACCCGTACCAACAAATTTTATCGGGGCATCCAATATTTTTCTAAGAGATAAAGCTGCTCCCCCCCTGGCGTCACCATCAATTTTACTGAGAATAATACCGTTAACATTTATTTTTTCACAAAAAACCCTTGCAGAATTTACGGCATCCTGCCCGGCCATTGAATCAATTATTAATAATTTTTCCTGTGGTAATATCTGACGATCGATCTCTTCCAATTCCGACATGAGTTTTTCATCAATATGCAATCTTCCCGCAGTATCCACTATTAATATATTAAAATCTTTATTGGATACATAGTTTAAAGCTGCTTTCACAATATTTACGGCTTTTTCTTTTGTCCCCATTGAAAAAACAGGCAACTTTGATTTTTCTGCTAATATTTTTAACTGTTCAATAGCAGCCGGCCTATGAATGTCAGTTGCTACCAAAATAGAACGGTTTCCTTTTTTATTTAAATAATTTGCTAATTTTACCGCAGTTGTTGTTTTACCTGTACCTTGTAATCCAACTATTAAAATTACAGTTGGTGGTTTCGGACTTATGACGATGTCACTTTTCTTTGACCCTAAAACTTTAGTTATTTCCCGGTGAACCATTTTTATAATCTGCTGAGAGGGAGATAAACTTTCTGAAATATTTTCGTTTATCATCTGAACATGCAGTTCATTAACAAATTCTTTTACAACCTTGTAATTAACATCTGCTTCCAATAAAGCAATACGAATCTCGTAAAGACAATTTTTTATATCTTTTTCATTTAATTTACCTTTGCTTTTTATTCTTTTAAATATTGCTTTAAATTTACTAGTTAAATCTGCAAACATAGAAAAAAATAACTCTCCTTATTTTTCACTTTCCTATAATATTTCCTTTCCGGAGAAAATTTACCTTATAAGTATATAGAAAATTTCCCTTAGTGTCAATCAAGAAGAGCATTTATAAATTTATCATTTTCGAAATAATACAGGTTATCCAATTGTTCTCCAAAGCTGATTAATTTAACCGGAATATTCAATTCTCTTTTAATAGCTATAACAATGCCACCCTTAGCGGTTCCATCCATTTTTGTCAGAATAATCCCCGATACCCCCAGGGATTCATTAAATGACTTTGCCTGCAAAATACCATTCTGTCCCATGGTAGCGTCAATTGTTTGCAATATTTCCAGGGAATAATTGTTTCCTGCTTCTTTCTGGATTACTTTCTTTATTTTTTTTAGCTCATTCATCAAATTTATTTTAGTGTGGAGCCTTCCGGCAGTATCTATAATAAGTATGTTTTTCTTCCTTGCTTTAGCAGCATGAACCCCATCATAGACAACTGAAGCCGGATCTGCCTTTTCGCTGCTTTTTATAATTTCCACCCCTGCACGATTCGCCATAATGTTCAACTGCTTTATCGCCGCAGCTCTGAAGGTATCCGCCGGAATCAATAATAAATGATTGTTTTCATTTTTAAATTTATATGCCATTTTACCTGCGGCAGATGTTTTTCCTGAACCATTTACTCCAACAATCATAATAATATTTAATCTGTCTTTCTTAATTTCAATATTTGACGAAGAATGATTAAGTATGTCTGTTAATATTTTTTTTAACTTTTGTTTGAAATATGTAAAATCATTTTTTTCATATTCCTTAAAATTAATTTCATTAAAGCAATTGATGATTTCTTCGGTTGCAGAAACACCAATATCCGATATAATCAATAATTCTTCCAATTGCTCTAAAAATATCTCCTTGTTTTTTGATTTCTTAATTAAACATTCAATTTTTTCTTTTAAATTTTCTCTAGATTTCACCAACTCATTTTTAAAATTTGAAAAGACATTTTTGATCTTCAATTTTATTTTTCCTCTTCTTTATTTTGTTAGTTTAACAGAAACTAATTTTGAAATTCCTGAATCCTGCATGGTAATTCCACATAATGTATCAGCCGCTTCCATCGTACTCTTTTGATGGGTAATTACGATCAATTGCGATTTATTCAAATCTTTTCCTTTTAAGATCATAGAAAGTTTATCTGCATTTGTTTCATCAAGGGCGGTATCTATTTCATCGAATAAACAAAAAGGACTTGGATTGACTTTCCATAAAGCCAATAATAGAGCAATGGCGATTAAAGCTTTTTCACCGGAGGATAATAATTCTATATTTCGGGTTTTCTTTCCCGGTGGACATGCAATGATATCAATCTCGGATTGAGAAATATCGTCATTATGATTCAATTTTAATATACCCTCTCCACCGGAAAACATTCTTTGGAATATTTCATTGAAATATATTTTTACCTGGTTGAATGTATTTTTAAATCTTTCAGCCGCTATATTATCTATATTGGAAACTAACTGTAACAATGATTTTTTTGCCTCAATAATTTCATCATATTTTCCTTGCAAGGCATTGAATTTATCTAATTGATGTTGATATCTATTACCGGCATCAAAATTAATTTGTCCCATCTCTATGATTTTTTCTCTTAATTCAGTGATTTGTTGATTAGCTTCCTTTTTTGAAGAACAGGTTTTTTTATTATTTTCCAGTCCATCAATTGAAATTTGATAATCTTTAGTAGCTTCTTTTTTTATATTTTCATATTTTTCACTATATTGCACTTCTAAAAGTTCTTCCCGGTGTTGTTGTTCTTTAATTCTTTCGCAAGATTCCTGAAGTTCTTTTCTTCGACTTAAAATATTTTCCAATAATTCGGATTTATTCCATATATTCTTTCTGGTTCCTTCTAATATTTTTTGAGTGTCGGTATCTTTATATTTTAATTGATTCAATTTTTTTTTGTGCAATTCAATATTTTTTAAAATATCATCCCACTTTTCGGCGTCCTTTTGTTTATCTGATTTTTTTCTTTTTAATAATAATTCTAATTCTGCTATTTGTAATTGAATGTCCTCTTCCCGGTCTTGTAAATTTTTTATTCTTTCTTCTTTAATTATTATTTCGTTTTTAATATCATTTATATTTTTTTCCATAATGTTTAATTGTTTGTTTTTTTCCAAAACAATTTGATTAATCATTCTAAAAGATTGCTCTATATTATTTTTACATTTATTGATGCGATGATAATTATTGTTATAAAATTGATACTTTTTAGAAATTTGATCAATTTCTTTCAATGTGTTGCTCTCTTCAAGATTAATATTTTCAATATTTCTTTTTAAATCATTCATTTGAAAGTGAAGTTCATTAATATTTTCCTTTTTCCCGACAATTTTGTTTCCGTATTCGTCTAAACTTTTTTTTATTTTGTTATTTTCCTGGAGAAGATATTTGTGGATATTGTTATATTTTTCTGATAATTCACGATTCTGTACGATTGATTTTTCAATGTTTTTTAATTCTTTAATTAAATTATTTAATTCCTTTTTAAAATAGAATAAATTATTTTTCTCAATTTTTTTATCTATATAAAAATGTATCGTACCATCTTTTCTAATAATCATTCCTTCCAACGATATAATTCTACATCTACCCATATATTTTTCCGATAGTTCTATTGCTATAGAATTACTTTTTACAATGATAGTATTACCCAGGAGAGTATTAAAAAGCTTTTTATATTTTTCAGGATATTTTACCATTTTGTCAGCAATTCCTAATATATCCCTTAGGTCTTCTTCCATCTTAATTTCATTTATTTCAGCAATTTTTTCCATTTTATCTAGTGGAATGATTTTTATATCACTCAAATCTTCCCTGGATAACGAATGAATAATATTTAAAGCACTAGATAGATTGCCGACTATGATTGTATTTAAGCTGTCTTTTAAAGCAACTTCGATAGCTTTTTCCAAATCCCGGGGAATATCTTCAATAATATCTATTAATTTTTCGCAAAGATTATTAGAATATTTTTGTTTATATCTAGTATAAAATTCTTTAATTTGCTTTCCATTTCCCTCTTCCGTGTCTTTAATGGATTTTTTTATAATATACATTCTTTCTTCTTTTAGATAAACCATCTGCGTATTTTTTTCCATTAATAAATTAACACGTGAAATTTTATCTTTTATTTCCTTCAATTTTTCTTCATTTTTCTCAAGATATTTTTTTGTATTTTCCACATTATCTGTTTCATTTTTTTCTATATAATGATTAATCTGATTGTTAATTATGTTCAATTCTTTCTTTAATACAGATTTTCTTGTTTGCGTTTGCGTTAAATTCTTTTTCAATAAATTCAAGGTGGTTTCCGCTTTTATTTTCTTTTCATTAATCAATAAATCTTTTTTCCTTATGTTATTTATCATTTTTTGATTAATATTTTTTAAACGCATTATTTTTTCTATTAATTTTGCATCTTCATTATGTTTTATCTGCTGTTTTTTTTGTTTTTCATTTAGGTGATTGATGCTTTGCCTAATTTCAGTTATCTTTTTGTCCTTATTTTCTATATTTTTTTCTATCGAAGATATTTTCTCTTTCGTATTTTTTATATCTCTGTTAATATCAATTATTTTAAGATTTAATTCATTCTTCTTTTCTAATTCTATATTTAATTGATTCTGTGTATTATTATGAACCTGGGTTAATTCATTATTTTTAATTTGATTTGTGTCTAATTGTTTTTTCAGGTTTTCTATTTCTTTTTGTAATTTATTTATTTCTATTTCTTCTTTTTTGAAAGTTTTCAATTTTTCCATTCTGTCAGCCTGATATACTTTCATATTTTTTTTAATTTTTAACAAATATGTCTTACAAGCATTATATCTTTGCCATAATAAAAATAATTCTGAATTTCTTATCTTCTCTTTATAATCCTTATATATATTTAGCTGATCCGCTTCCTCTTCCAAAGCTATCAATTGATTTTTTATTTCTGACAAAATGTTATCAATTTTTTCCAGGTTTATGGAAGTTTCTTCTATTCTTTTTAAAATATTCTGTTTTTCATATTTATACCTGGAAATTGAAGCAGCTTCTTCAAACAGATATCGCCTATCGGAAGGTTTTGCGCTTAATACAATATCAATCTCTCCCTGAGCAATCATGGAATATGTATTTTTCCCCAGTCCTGTATTTAATAATAAGTTCTGTATTTCCTTTAATTTACAGGGAAGACCGTTAATAAAATTTTCTGTTTCTCCTGAACGAAATACCCTTCTTTTTATACTTATCTCTTCTCGTTCTAAAGGTAATATTCTTTTAGAATTATCCAAAGTCATAGATACTTCCGCTAGGTTTAGAGGTTTGCCATTGTGGTTTCCTGAATAAATAATATCGGTTAGTTTTTTTCCCCGTAAGGACCTGATATTTTGTTCACCTAAAACCCAACGAACTGCATCGGCAATATTACTTTTTCCACAACCATTAGGACCTACAATGGCAGTTATTCCTGCATTAAAGGAAAATTTTGTTCTTTTAGGAAATGATTTAAAACCATATATTTCTAATTCTTTTAAAAACATTTTGCCTCACTTAATCATTTTTAATTTCTTAAGCGTATCTTTTGCGGCGTTTTGTTCTGCTTCTTTTTTGTTGTCACCAAAGCCTGTTCCATACATTTTTTCTTTTATTGTAACATTAATACAAAACATCTTTTTATGATCCGGACCTTTTTCCCTGATTAGTTTATAATCAGGCAAACATTTATATTCTTTCTGAGATATTTCCTGCAATAAAGATTTATAATTCCTAATAAAATCCTTTTCAATAACTTTAAGTAATTCTTTTTTTAAAAATTGAAGAATAAATTTCTTCGCCTTTCTAGTACCCCCATCCAGGTATATTGCACCAAGTAACGCTTCAAAGCAATCTGCAAGTATAGAAGACTTCTTTCTTCCTCCTGTAAGATCTTCACCTTTCCCGAGAATGATATAATCCCCAAGAAAAATACTATTAGCCCATTCTGTTAAAGTTGGTTTGCTGACAACGAATGATTTCATTTTGGTCATTTCACCTTCAGAAAATGTAGAGAATTTGTGATAGATATATTCATTTACAATTAACTCTAAAACTGAATCTCCTAAAAATTCCATTCTCTGATTATTTTTTGCCTCTTTTTTACCTTTTTTTTTATAAGAGGAATGGGTTAAAGCTTCTTTAAGTAATGATAAATCTTTAAATTTGTAATTTATTTCTTCTTCTAATTTACTCAATAAAGAATAATCTTTTTTTAACATTTTATCAAACAGAATGCCCTCATTTATTAAAATATTTAACTATTTTTTCTCAAAGTAATGGATAAGGGGCGAGATATTCTCGAACCTTATCCATTTTAAAAATCCTACAATTTATATTTTTTTTATTTATAGATCAAATACGATTTATATTTTATTTACTTAAATAATTTACTGCATCTCCAACGGTTTTAATTTTTTCAGCATCTTCATCTGGAATTTCTATATCAAATTCTTCTTCGAAAGCCATAATAAGCTCAACTATATCTAAAGAATCTGCCCCTAAATCATCAATAAAAGAAGATTCTATACTTATTTTTCCTTCTTCGATTCCCAGCTGATCGATAATTATTTTTTTTATTCTGTCTATTGCTTCCACTCTCTTTCACCTCCTTCACTTAATATTTTATTGTTTCATATTACTTTCAAGCCATATATTACTACATTTCCTTTAAATGTTCCATAATATTAGAATTAATAAAACTGGCTGCATTATGGATAGCATTTTTCATCGCTTTTGCTTTAGATCTTCCGTGACATATAAAGCAAGGGCCATTTATTCCTAATAACGGTAATCCGCCAATTTCCTTATAATCTATCTTTTTAATAATTTCTAAAAAAGTTTTTCTGAATTTATTCATTTCTTCGGTCTTGGGTAATTCGTCAATAATCTTACTATTAATTTCCATGAAAAGCATTTTGGTAATTCCTTCTGAAATTTTAATTAATATATTTCCTGTAAATCCGTCACATACTACGACATCAACTTTACCCTTAAAAACATCTTTTCCTTCAATGTTTCCGTAAAAGTTTACATGTTTTTCTTTTAGTATTTTATATGCTTCTTGTGAAAAAACATTGCCCTTGTTTTCTTCTTCTCCAATATTTAACAATCCCACAGAAGGATTATCATTTTTCAATATATATTTTGCATATCTACTTCCAATTTGGGCAAATTGCAGTAAATGTTTTGGCTTACAATCAACATTTGCTCCGACATCAAGAATAACTACTTTACCCTTTAAAGAAGGCAGTACCGAGGCAATTGCCGGGCGTCGTAATTTAGGAACACATCCTACAATCAGCAATGCTGCTACCATCATGGCTCCACTGTTTCCTGCAGATATAAATGCATCCACTTCTTTGTTCTTTAGAAGATTCATGCCGATTACAATAGTAGAATTTTTCTTATTCTTTATTGCTGTTAAAGGAAACTCTCCACTATCAATATTTTCTTCACAATTAATAATAGATATTTTACTTTTATCAAAATCATATTCTTTCAGTTTATCCTGTATTTGTTTTTTTTGTCCCAATAGGACGATGTGAAAATTATCTTTATCTAATGATGAGATCGCACCTTTTATAATTTCTTTTGGTGCATAATCTCCACCCATTGCATCAATAGCTATTTTCATCTATTCTCTTTACCCCCTTTTCTTTATCCATTGAAAATACAATTAATTTTGCTGTAAATACTTCTTCTTGATTCACATTTACATGAATGGACACAAGATATTTATTATTTCTTCTACGTGCAACTCTTGCTTTCGCAATCAAGGTTTCTCCAGAATATACCGGCCTTTTATATCTTAAACGTGCAAGACCGGTTAAAGCAATCTCTGCATCGATTATTGAAATTGCCAGTGAATCAGCTAAAGAAAAAATATAGTGACTTCTGATGATCCCCGTTCTCCTTAAAGCCATTTCCTTTGTTGTGCGTAACATGGCAATTGCATTTTTACCTAAATTTATATCAATTAATTCACCAATAATTTCCTCTTTTTTTAATGATTTTACCTTGTCAACTGTTGGAGTATTCTTGGCTACTTGAATGATTCGCTCCCGCATCTCCGGGATGCCCATCTCCAGTCTATCCAATCTTATTGTTTGTATACTAAAATTATAAAGCTTAGCTAATTTTTTATCCGATAAAAAAGGATTCGACTTCAATTGTTCTTTAATTTCCTTTTGTCTCTCGTTTTTACTCATGTTTTGAGTCATGTTTTTCATCCATTTATTTTTTATTTATATTATTAGCACCTACTACTAACACCTACTAAATGAAGTATATAGGAATGCATTTAAAAAATCAAGGATTATTTCATATTAACGAAAAATAAGAAAAAAGTTAGTTAGTTATTTAACCAGTTACCTGGTTAAGAAAATAGAAAGAGGGAGCCAGGAG
>CAZMLS010000002.1:0-44207 GCA_964567215.1 uncultured Atribacterota bacterium
TTGATATATTGATATTCATGGGGCAAATCCGGTCACAAGCTTTGCAATTTATACAGGTTTTTTCGTTTCTCTTTAGTTTTACAATTCTAAAGAAATTAAAAATCCCCAATAAAGCGCCAAGCGGGCAGAAATATTTACACCAAGGTCTTTCTATAAATAAAGAAGCGATTAATACTACTGCAAGTATAAACAGAGATAGTCTGGTGACTTCATCAGACCAGATATTAAATAAAGCAAAATAAGGATCAAAATTAGAAAATAGTAATTTTGCCGAAGTTGCAGTTTTAACCACTACTAAAATTAAAATGATATATCTAATATATCTTAACAGCGTATCTAATTTAATAGGGATAAAATGATTATATCTCTTCTTAAAAATTTTTCTGCCAATCTTGCCTAGAAATTCTTGAACCGTCCCAAAAGGGCAAATCCAGCCACAAAAGACCGGACCAAAAAGTAAAGTCAAACCGAGGATCAGCCACATTAAAGTAAAAGATGATTGAGAAATTTTTTGTATGAATGTTCCTTCGGTAAAATAGCTATATAGGGTTACAACTCCTCCGAAAGGGCAAACTGCATGAAGAGAAGGACTGCCGATTAATAAAGGTTCCAAGCCTTGCTCACTCCGAAAATGATTAAAGCTAATTAAAACTATTAAAGCAAGAAAAAATATCTGAACTGCTAATCTTATTAGACGCTTATTCTTATTTTGTTTTTTATTCATAAATATTAGGCCGCCTTTCGTTAGAAAATTTATTCTACATACAAATATTTTTTTCACAAAATAGTTGTATAATAAGCAATGACTCCCCTGCTCTATAGTAGGGGAGTCATTGTATTTCGCGATTTAAATCTTTTTGCTTAATCTATATCTGTTTCAATTTCTCTGCAAGTTCCATTATCTGATAAGGTAAAAATCTATATTCTCCCCTTAAATCATCTATGGTATTGTTAGTGTTATATTCCTGAGTAAGTTTAAATTCATTTTTAATACTTGTTAACAGTTGCTCAGCATCTTCTATTCCCCAGAGGGTAGCAATGTCTGCAATGGTCATAGTCTTCATTTCCATTCCACTTACATGAGCTTGTAATCCGTCAATATTATCAGAAGAATTTCTTCTCCAACCATTTCCCTTTGGCTCACTATCACAAGTTCCGTCACATTCTTCATCACAATCATGCTGTGTATAATCCGAATCTTGTCCGTTGGGAATACCATCTCCATCCTCATCAGGTGCGTTTTCTCTGTTGCTCATTCCGGTATTCATTTCACTATTCAGGTTCTCTGCGCAATCTTCACAATTTTGGTTTTGTGCCTGAAATGAGTTACCTCTATTATTTTGCATGCCATATCCTGGAGTATTAATATTTCCTTTTAATCCTCCATTCATTCCGTTCGTTCCATTGTTATCTGCTAAAGCTATAGCTGAAAACATTCCTACTATTAATGTTAAGGACAGTAGGATAATTCCTCCTTTTGAAATTCTTGAATTTTTCATTCTATTCGTTCCTCCTAAAAATTTTCTTTTGTTGACAAATTTTGTCATTCACCTATTAATACGTAAAGTGGAGGAACTTTCTTTCATTTTAATTATAAATATTATTTTTTCCTATAATCCTTCTACCATCATATCCCGGGGATGTTCAACGGTAAAGGTATAAGATATCTCCTGTTTATCTTGTGGTTCCAATTCTAACTCCCAAAGCCAAATTCCCTTTCTATCATCCCAATCCTTTACATCCGGCTCCAGGCTTACCTCGTTTATCTTTGTTTTAATGCGGTCATCTTCTGAAACAGCCATAGCTTCAAACAGCTTTATTTTAATCTTTTTAGATTTATAATTCTCTACAGTTAACTTATATTTAAAAGTCGTCTTCTTAGTCCGCGAAGGTATTCCGGCAATTAAAGTTTTATCAACTTTCTTCTCCAGAAGCTCTCTCTTTACTTTAACATTTTCATCTATACCCAGATAAAGGTCAAATTCCTCTCCGGGAGCAATATTATCAATATGTGATGTGCCCACAAAATCTCCCTCTAAAAATATATTCACTTGACCGGCAAGTAATTGGAGAGTTTTACTATTAGCCACCCGGGAACCAAGATAAGCAAAAGGGCTGACCCGGGGATAAGTAGAGTATTCAAATTCGGCACTTAAGTTTTGCGAAGAAACGGGAAATTTATTTTCAGATTTATCAGCTTTTACAGTTATTTTATAAGGAAGCTGATAAGAAACTGCGACTCCCCTTTCCACGGCTATAGCATATTTCACCTCTGACACCATCCCTTCTCCAGCAATTTCTTCTTCTGCCCTAAATGCTTGTTTTTGATAGAGCGAAGCAGGAGCTTCAGATATTTTATCGGTCATTACATGTGGCTCATATGGTTTTAAAGTCCAGGGAGATACAAAAGGCATATTTCCTCCGATTCTCGGCTTAGCTGTGGACAAAGTACAGTTTACGTCTAACCAGTCTTCGCCGGTAATCTGTCTAATTACTCCGTAAGAAACCAGTTCGACTTCAGATTTTTCAAAACCTGCCCTGGCGTCATATATAGGGTTCCAGGAAGCGCCATTTACCAGATAAGAAATATGTAAATCTGCTATTCCTGATTTTAATACTTCTAATTCTGCTATAATTGACCTTTTTAATTTCTTCTGCGCTCCGGATATTTGAGATAATTCCTTTTTTAAAACACTCACTTTATTTTTCAAATTTCGAGTTTCAATGTCGCAATTCAAGCCTTGAGAATAATATCCTTTTAATTCCGTATCTAAAAAGTCCAATATGTTTTTTAAATCACCGATTGCCGGTATGTTAGTCACTAAATCCTGGGGAATTTGTCCTTCGGAGAACAAAGTAATGGAATCTAAAAATTTTTTCTTCTCTAAAAGCAATGATTTTGAATTTTGAATTTCTTTTATTCGATCTTCTAATTTTTGAATTTCTTCTTTTAATTGTCTTATCCTTTCTGATGGAATTTCTTCTAAATACTCTTTTTTTACCTGTGCTCCAAAAAGTCTTATGGGAATTTCTCCGGAGACAGAAACCCTTAAGGAATTTTCATCAACTTCAGAAATGATGTTGGGAAAAATGATCTTGTAAGAACCTTTTTCAAGATTAAGATTTGTTACTCGTTCTACTAAAGCAGAATCCGGATAGACGAATATGCGATCAATTTCCGATTTCACTTCTAACTCTGTAGAAGCAACCGATACACCAAAACTGATTAGAAAAACTAATGATGAAAAGATGATAATTTTTATTATTTTATTATTCATATAAAGCTCCTTACTATTTATTTTCTCTCGAATAGAGACCAATCAGTTCAGCAGTAGTTAAAATATGTCCTTCCATAGCTTCTTCTAATTCCTTTTTCTTACATCCTTCATCAATATGCAGTTTTTCATCTAAAGCATATATTTTAAAGAAATATCGGTGAGTTCCTGATGGAGGACAGGGACCTCCATATTCCAATTTTCTAAAATCATTTATTCCTTGTGTACCGGGGACAGAATTTTCTTCTATCGTTTCGGTAATATGAATATTAAATAATATCCAATGAATCCATGTTCCCATAGGCGCATCCGGATCTTCCATAATAAGAGCAAGTCTTTTGGCTCCCTCCGGAATATCCTCAATAATTAAGCAGGGATTAATGTCTTCTCCATCACAAGTAAATTTTTTCGGAATCATCTCGTTGTTTTCAAAATCAAGACTTTCTAATTTCATTATATTTTCCTCCTCAATATTTGTTAATATTATTTTTGCTATATCATATACTATTTTTGCTCCCTCTAAATCTGGTTTTAGAACTAACATCCTGCAATTAACACCTGCTTAATAATTAACTAATTAAGATGAAAGATTAACCGGATGGTTACCTATCTAAATTAGTTGTTACTTTTTTCTTTTTTTCTTCTTCACTAAATACTAAATACCAACGACTAAATACTAATTTTACTATTTCAATATTAAACTGACTTTTCATCTATTTTAGTTTTGTTTTTAATTAAATTCTTAATTTCCTTTTCCAGCCATTGGGGATATTCGGGAACTGCTCCGGATTGAGAAACAACAAAATTACCTACCATTTCAGCAATCTCTGTCGCTTCGTAAATGCCGCTCCCACATAAATAAGCAAATAAGAAACCGGCGCTAAAACTATCTCCGGCTCCTACAGTATCGGTTACCGGTCCGTTTATTCCCGGTATCTTCTCCAAAAGGTTATGGTGATATACGGATGCCCCGTCTTTGCCATGAGTAATACATACAATAGAAAGGTCATATTTTTGAACAAGGGTTTCAAAAAAATCTTTTTGCTTTAATCTTCGACCAAAAAGCATTTCGGAAAGTGTAAAAGCTTCCCGGTTGTTTAATTTAACAATTGTGCTTTGACATAACGATTTTTCAATCCACTCTTTCCGGTAGTAATTTTGCCTTAAATTTACGTCATAAAATATATGGTGAGGTTTAATGGAAAGAAGAATACGGTTAAGGGTTTCTCTATTTTCCAAGGTTCGTTGGGCGAGCGTTCCAAAACAAAATATTTCCCATTTGGTTTTAGTTAAATTATTTATTAAATCCTGACTCAAAACAATATTGTCCCAGGCAACATTTTCGTTTATCTGGTAAGTAGGGTGACCGTTTTTATCCAGGCTCACTTCAACCGTTCCGGTAGGCAAATTAGGGTTTATCTTAATGAAAGTGGTATCAATACCTCTTTTCTTCGCTTCTTTTAAGGCTTTTTGTCCTAAATCATCATTGCCGACTGATGAAATAAAGGTCGATTTACATCCCATTTTAGTCAGATGAACAGCCAGATTAAACGGTGCACCGCCAATATATGCTTTGCCATTTATTATATCCCAAAGTATTTCCCCGAAAGACAATATGTGCATATTTCACCTCTAATTATAAGTCTATCAAGTAGAATTGCACTCTTATAATTTATAATTCTATAAAATTTACTCAAATCCTCTTTTTTTAACCAAATAGATTAAAATTTTCATTTTTTATCAAAATACTTTGTTAATAATTGCTAGTTTTAAATGCAAGATACAAAATGCGAGTTAATTGACCAATTCGCGTCAATTCTCCTATTCACACCTTCGTGGGACGGGAATCTATCTCATCTATCATGTTATTACTTGCAAGCGGACGAAACGATTAGAATGATCTAATTTTGCATCTTAAATTTATTCTCTGCATTTCCTTCACTAAATACTAACGACCAGCGACTAACGACTATTCAGGCTTGCTAAAAATTAAAATCGGAATATAATAGATAAAAAAACGCTGCAAGGGAGAATTTATCTTGAAAATAAAAGAAGTCATGATACCGGATTTAACTTCTGTATCGGAAAATACCACAATAAAAGAAGCGCTTAAAATTTTAAGTATGCAACGTCTCTTCGGGCTACCCGTTGTTGATAATGAACAAAATGTAATCGGTATCATTACCGAAAGTGACATTACTAAAGCTTGTTTGCCTGATTATTATAAAGAATTACAAAATCCTTTATTCTTGCCGGATTTTAATCAATTCTCCAAACAGGCTAAAAAAATTGCCCATCTGCCGGTAAAAGAATTTATGAATCAAAAAGTTTACACCATCGAAGAAAATACCAGCCGAACAGAAGCGGCTAATTTATTATTTAGAAAAAAATTAAGGTTTCTTCCTGTTGTAAGAGGAAAAAAATTAGTAGGGATATTAACCCCTTCTTCTTTGGGAAAGCATGCAATGGATTAACAAATAAAATTCTATTTCAATAAATAATGGAAAAATATTTTTTAAATTTATTTTAAGCTAATCGTAGACTCTAATCGAAATAAGTATATCTTACTAATTAATCAGCAAAAAGAAAGGAATAAATAAAGCACAAACATGAATCAAATTATCATAGCTCTTATAATTTTTATCACTACTCTAACCTTTGTAAGCTTGGAAAAAATTAATCGCACTGTCATTGTATTATGCGGAGCTCTTCTTTTTATCATTTTAAAAATACTAAATCAGCATGAAGCATTTTTATCTATCGATTTTAATACAATTGGACTGCTAACCGGCATGATGGTTATGGTCTCTATTATAAAAAAGACCGGCTTGTTTCAATATTTAGCGATTAAAATTTCAAAATTTGCAAAAGGAAATATGTTCTATCTTTTATTTTCTCTAAGTATTATATCCGGAATCCTATCTTCTATTCTGGATAATGTAACTACTATAATATTAATTGTTCCCATTACTCTGGCCATATGTGAAAACCTGGAAATTTCTCCCGTTCCTTTTATATTATCTGAAATATTTGCTTCTAATATTGGAGGTACTGCTACCCTTATCGGTGATCCGCCGAACATAATTATCGGAAGTGCCGCTCATTTATCCTTTATGGATTTTATTATAAATCTCGCTCCTTTTATTCTGGTATTGTTAATTTTGCTACCCTTCTTTATTCGATTATTTTTTAAAAAAGAGATGTCTCAAAATGCAAGTAAAAACTGGAAAAGAATAGAAAAATTCGACGAAAATAAAGCAATAGAAGATCCTTTGCTTCTTAAAAAATCTTTAATTTCTTTTTTTGTCACCATTATAGTCTTTATTTTTCATCACAATTTGGGTTTGGAAGCAGCTACGGTTGCGTTATCCGGGGCAACGCTTTTGCTTTTAGTAAGCAATCTGGATCCCTCAGATAGCCTTTTGGAAGTAGAGTGGTCTACACTCTTCTTTTTCATGGGACTTTTTGTTGTTATTGCCGGAGTAGAAAAAGTAGGAATTATCCAATGGTTAAGTATAAAAATTATTAATTTAACTAAAGAAAACCTTCCGCTTGCAACCTTGGTCATTTTGTGGATTTCAGCCTTATCCTGTTCTTTTATTAATAATATATCTTATACAATTTCCCTGGTGCCAATCATTCAAAATATTGGTGAAGCAACTTCCTTTAATCTTAATCCTATCTGGTGGGCTTTATCCCTGGGTGCCTGTCTGGGAGGAAACGGGACGTTTATTGCAGCTGCTGCTAATCTGGTAGGAGTAAATATATTAAAAAGACAGGGAAAAATTATCACATTTAAAGATTTCTCCCGGGTTGGTTTCCCAATAATGATAATTTCCATTATTCTTTCTTCTATATATCTTTACCTTAGATATCTTTGGTAATTATTATACTTTTATAACCTGAATGTAAAATAACTTTATAAAGATTCTTAAATTTAATATTTTTAATCAATGATTATGTTAGCTTCCTGAATAATACTAATTCTTAATTCTCTTTTTCCATCATTACTTTAAGTATGGCTTCGTCTGTCGGTACCATTCCAGGATTACAGGTATAGCCCAGGTTTTTAAATAATTCTTTAAAATTACCGGCTAATATTCCGTCATTTTTATTAATGATTGCACCTTTTATGGAAAGGATCGCAGATTGAACCGCCCAACCCGAAGCAAGTGCCAACTTATAAGCACACCCTTCTTTGGCTCCATCACAAATGATTCCTGCGATTGATCCAACCATATTATACATAGCCCCGAGTATTTGATCTTTATTTCCATCCAATAAATATACGATTCCGGCACTGGCACCTATGCCAGCTGCTACCCCACAACCGCACATAGCAGATAATGTACCAGTATATGATTTTATAAACAGGGTAATTAAATTGGTCAGAGCAAGAGATCTTACTAATTTTTCTTCCGCTATATTCTTTTTTTCCGCAACTGCAAAAGGAGTTAAAAAAGCAGTGATGCCATGATTACCGCTTCCTGCGGTACTCATTACCGGAAGTCTACTACCCGACATCCGGGCTTGTGCTGCAGCTGAACAAAGAATCTGGGCACGACCGATAACATTATTCGCCATCAAACCGTCCTCAACCATTTCAATAAATTTCGCGCCTACACCATTCTCAATCTTCAAACCTTCTTCAGCTATAGCTAAATTCATATTAATTCCTTCTTTTAGAAAATCCAATTCATCAATAGATATCTCATGGGAAAATTTTATCAGCTCTTTCAGTTCATACTTTTGAATTGTTTTTATAATTGGATTTATTTTGTTGTTTTCAATTAAAAATGGCTTAAAATTTTCTTTCCTATCAATTTTTTCAATGGAAACAATATTTAGATGACTATCTTTAATGATAACTCTTGCTTTTGATTCATCTGTAACCAGAATAACTTCAATATATAAACCTTGATAATTTTCTTTTAAACTCAATTTAACTCTTTGCTGATGAATAATCTGCCTGGCCTTATCTAAATCATTCTCCGTAATATTGTCGATCACCCTTAACTCTTTTTTAGGATCTCCTGTAACAAATCCTAAAACTCCGCCTGCGATTAGCCCTTTTTCTTTAGTTCCCGGTATAATTACCATCAAACCGTTTTTATATATATTTGGATCAACTTGAATATCTAAAGATTCTAATTGTCCATTAACCTGATCTCTGGCGGTAGCAACGGCATAAGCGACAGCGATAGGTTCGGTACAACCGGTAGCCGGCTTAATTCCCTCTCTCAACAAATTAAGCAATTCTTTTTGCATATTATTCAATAGAATTTCCTCCACTTGATTGATATCTAGTTGAGTAAAAATATTTTATTAATCACAAATTGCTATCGCTTCAATCTCAATCTCTGCATCTTTTGGTAACCGGGCAACTTCTATACAGCTTCTTGCCGGAAATTCATCGGTGAAATACTGGGCGTAAGCCGTATTAAATTCGGAAAAATCGTTCATATTTTTCAAAAACACGGTGGTTTTCACGACATTTTTCAGTGTAAGAGAGTATAGATCTAAAAGCGCAGATAGATTTTTTAAAATCTGTATTGTTTGTTTTTTAATGTCTCCCTTGACCAAATTTCCACTTTCAGGATTAACGGGAAGCTGTCCTGATATAAACATTAATTTTCCGACTTTTACTGCCGGAGAATAAGGTCCAATAGCTGCAGGAACCTTTTCACTTACAAGAATGATCTTTTTTTCCATTATATATTCCTTTCATTTATTTATTTTCTTTATTATATAATTAATATTTCGATTTTTAAAATCTTTTTTTATCTAGCGTGGCTTTTTAATAAAATAAATCTGGTTGACAATAATATTTTTCAATTTCATTGATTGGAACCTTTGTATTAAATATTAAATGTTACAAGAACAATTCTTTTTCAATAATCTTCTCGGCTATCTGAACAGCATTTAATGCTGCACCTTTTAAAAGGTTATCAGAGACAATCCACATGACCAGGCCATTATCTACCGAAATATCCTCTCTGATCCTTCCCACAAAGACTTCATCTTTCCCTTCAGCAAACAAAGGTAAAGGATATTTCAATTCTTTTGGATTATCGATTACTTTTATTCCGGGAAACTCGCTTAATATTTTTTGGGCTCTCTGTACTGAAATTTTTTTCTCAGTTTCAATATGGACTACTTCTGAATGCGCCCGGTAAACCGGTACCCTTACCGTGGTGGCAGCAACTCGAATTTTATCATCTCCAAATATCTTTCTGGTCTCATGGAGCATTTTCATCTCTTCTGTGGTATAGCCATTTTCTCCAAAAGAACCGATATGAGGAAGTGTATTATATGCTATTTGATAGGGATATTCTTTTATTTTAACTTCTTTTCCAAATGCAATAGCTGCTGCTTGATTTTTTAGCTCTTCTATTGCTTTTTTCCCGGTTCCGGAAACACTTTGGTAAGTAGCAACTACTATTCTCTTAATACCTGCTTCATCGTAGATTGGTTTTAGAGCTACTACCATTTGAATGGTGGAACAATTGGGATTAGCAATTAAGCCTTTATGCCAATCAAGGTCATGAGGATTTACTTCTGGTACGACCAGAGGAACATTCGGATCCATACGGAAATATTTACAGTTATCTACTACAACTGTTCCCTGTTTTACCGCTAAAGGAGCAAAGTGAGCACTTACTTTATCCCCTGCTGAAAAAAGACCGATATCAATTCCGGAAAAAGAATCATCTTTTAATTCCCTAACGTTAATCTTTTCTCCTCTAAACATATATTTTTTTCCGGTTGATCTTTCAGATGCAAAAAGACTTAACTTTTTTACCGGAAAATTTCTTTTTTCCAGGACCGTCCTCATTTCTTCGCCTACTGCACCTGTAGCCCCTACTACGGCAATATTATATTCTTTCATTTTTTTCCACCTGCTTTTTTAAAATTAAATTCTTTATGGATAGCCTTAACTGCTTTTTCTAAATGTTCAGATTTTATCAAACAAGATATTCTGATACCGGAAGTACTAATCATGTCAATGTTAACTTCCTCTTTGGATAATGCACCAAACATTCTGGCGGCTACAAGGGGTTCACTGGTAATTCCTGCACCCACAATGGAAACCTTAGCAACTTCCGAATCAGATATTACTCCCCGGGCTTTCACCTCTTTGACAAATTTTTTAGTAATCTTATTTGCTTTATCAAAATCATTCATAGCAACTGTAAACGCAATATCGTTGATTTCTTTTCGACGAGAACTTTGAATAATCATATCTACAATGATTTCTTTCTCGGCTAAAGCTTTAAATAATTTATAAGCTATTCCGGGAATATCCGGAACACCTTCAGCGACAATTTTACCTACGTTTTTTTCCTGGGTTACCCCTCTTACAATCACCTTTTCCAACATAGTATCTACCTCCTTTATCATCGTTCCTTCTCCCGGTTTAAAAGATGATTTAACAATAATTTTCACCTTATAATTTCTCGCCAAATCTATAGCTCTGTAATGCATTACTTTTGCTCCCAGAATAGCCATCTCGGCCATTTCATCATAGGAAATTACCGGAATACGACAAGCATTATGCACAATACGAGGATCTGCATTATATACACCACCTACGTCAGTAAATATCTCACATATATTTGCTTGTAGTTGTGCAGCTAATGCAATAGCTGTAGTATCCGAACCTCCCCTGCCCAATGTGGTGATATCACCGTTCAGATTAATACCCTGAAACCCGGCGACGATTACAATATTACCCTTGCCAAGAGCGTTTTTTATTTTTTCATGATGAATATTAGTCACTTTAGCTTTGGTATGAGCTGCATTCGTTTCGATTCCGGCTTGTCGACCGGTAAAAGAAATTGCTTCCCAGTTTAAATTATGAATTGCCATAGTTAATAGAGCAATAGAGACCTGTTCTCCGGTAGATAAAAGCATATCCAATTCTCTTTCTCTGGGATTTATTGTAATATCTTTAGCCATTTTTACTAATTTATCGGTACTCTTTCCCATGGCTGATACAACAATCACCAACCGATATCCCTCTTTTGCTTTTCTTACAACCTTTTCGGCTATTTTTTTAATTTTATTAATGTTGGAAACAGAACTTCCTCCATATTTTTGTACTATAATTTCATTCATTAGTAAAAATTTCACTCCTCAATTCTAACCTACATTTTCTCCTGATCACTTACCGCTTATTACTGTATTACTATACGCTCTACGCTAATCCTCTTAACTGTATACTCGATACTACATACTATATACTTTCTTTAGTTCCCTCCAAATCTGCTTCCAAAACTAAAACTCGACAATTAATGCCTGCTTTTAAAAAAGTATCTTCCATAATTTGGCTTATTATCTTCTCAGATCCTCTTTTTGTCAAAGATACCACAGTAGGACCTGAACCGCTTAAAGCAATGCCGGCGTGACCTGTATTTCTAACTTGAGAGAACATTTCTTTTATCCCCGGTATAAAAGAAGCCCTGAAAGGTTGATGAAGCTTGTCTTCCATGGCTTCAGCCAACAATGTCCAATCTGAATTTTGCAGTGCTTTTACTAAGAGGGCGGAACGGCTCAAATTAAATATTGCATCAGATAAAGGTATTTTATCGGGCAATACCTTTCTCATTTTTTCAGTACTTAAGAAAAAATCCGGGATAGCAACGACAACTCGTAAATCATCAGGAATTTTTATTTTAGCCCATTTTACCTGCTCTTTTCCGGTAGAATATGCCAGAGTGAATCCACCAAGCAAGGCTGGAACGATGTTATCCATATGCCCCTCTAAAGATAGGGCTATTTCCAATATTTCCTGATAAGAAAGTTTCAAGTTATAAAGTCCGGTTGCAGCGACAATTCCACCTATTATTGCAGACGCACTACTTCCCAATCCTCTGGTTACCGGTATTTGATTTAAGATTTTTATTTTTAATCCCTTAATATCTTTCCCTTTATTGAATCTATCTAAAACCAGTTTAAAAGCTTTCCAGATTAAATTATTCTCACCTTCTTCAAATTGTGAAGCGCCTTCCCCTTGTGACTGAATAATCAAACCTTGTTTTATCTCTTCAATTTCTAGAAATAAATATAGCTTTAAAGCCATTCCAAAACAATCAAACCCGGGTCCTAAATTAGCCGTAGTTGACGGAACTTTAATTTTTATCATAAATTCTCTCCTTTGACCAATTTGCCAGTTTGCCAATCAATATAAGAGCCAATCAATATAAGATAAAGATCAATTCACCGATTAGGGTATATTTTTTTACTTCATCTTATTCTTTGATTTTCTCAACCAACTAACTAACTCTTTTCTTATTACTAATGACTCATCACTGTTGTATTTATTCCCCGCTTATGCTCTGTGTGCTATATGCCAACCCGCAATTAAAAGCTGTATTTTCTCTTATACTATATCCCACATGCTCGATACTGTTTTAAATTTCCACCACTCTAATTACATTGCATATTTTTTCCACACAACTTAATCCGGTAACTTTCTTGAGTGCTTCCTGCATATTTCCTTCTTTGGCTTTATGAGTTAAAAAGACTATATCTACTATTTCTCCTACTTCGCCTTTCTGGATCACCGAAGCAAAACTAACCTTTTTTTCAGTAAATGAACCTGCAATTTCCGCTAAAACTCCCGGCCTGTCTTTTACTCTAATTCTTAAATAATAAGAAGAATGTGTTTGTTTAAAATCCTTTACTTTCTTTTCTTTAAAATATTTGAATTTGCTATTGTAATTATCATAATTTTTTACTATTTCTATTATGTCGCTAACAATCATGCTCCCCGCAGGTAAAGCACCTGCTCCCAGACCAGAGAAAGTTAAATCTCCAAAACCATTTCCTCTAGTTAAAATACCATTATACGCTCCTTCAATACTTGCCAAACGATGTTTTTTAGGTACTAAGGCAGGATGCACTTTTATATTTAATTCCTGGTTCAGGTTTTTTGCCAATGCTAATAACTTAATTTTATATCCTAATTCCCTGGCATATTCTATGTCAGTCTTAGAAATATTTCTTATTCCTTCACAGTAAATATCATCCAAATTAATCCTCGCCTTAAATGCAATCATGGAGAGAATAAATATTTTATAAAGAGAATCAAGACCATCAATATCCTTACCGGGATCTGCTTCTGCAAAACCTTTTTCCTGTGCTTCTTTTAAAACTTCTCCATACTCTCTACCTTCTTCGCTCATTTTAGTTAGAATATAGTTCGTGGTACCATTTAAGATTCCTGCTATCTCCATAATTGGATAAGAAGTTAAAGAGCGGGAAAGTGCACCGATGATAGGAATTGCGCTAGCCACACTTGCCTCAAAGAGAAAATGTACTTTATTTTTCTTTGCCAGGGATAATATTTCGTATCCTGCTTTAGCTACAACTTCCTTATTTGCAGTAACGACATGCTTCCCCGTTTTTAATGCTTGAAGGATTATGCTTCTTGACGGTTCAAAACCTCCGATAGTCTCTACTATAATATCTATGTCCGGATCGCTGATAACTTCTTTGGTAGAATCGGTTAAAATTTTGTAATCGTTTTTATTTTCAAGAACAATCTTTTCATTTTTATCAACTATTTTTTTTACAATTATTTTATAAGGGGGTACTCCTTCGTTGATAAATTCCTTATTTTGCCGTAATATTCCAAGCACTCCCTTACCTACCGTACCTAATCCTAATATCCCAACATTAATTTCTTTTTTCTTCATATTGACACACCAACCTTTGCCTTTACTATATATAAAAATAAAAAAAACCTTCCACTTTATCACATTGATAAAGACGAAAGATTTCGCGGTTCCACTTTATTTCTCTGAAATTCTATTTTTCAGAACTCTCTTTTAAGATATAAAGGTCTTTCCCTTAAAAAGATTTACTCTTTTATTAGATTCATCTTAAGCCTCGAGGTTGGTTTTCGGCATTTAATTTATTCATTCAAATCACTTGCCTACTCTTCCTTTCATCGGCATTTTTTGAAATTTTCATAATTTTAGCACTCGGACTTAATTTTGTCAAAATTTCTCTATAAATTAATTTGTTAATTTTATGTAAAAACAAAGATAATAGTTTAATCACTCTCAAAATAACAAAATACTCACACCTAAACAGGTGTGAGTATTTAACTTAATTTAAATCAGATTAAAAAATAAAAACGTATTTATCTTAACTTAAATCACTTAAATCAACATTTTCATTAGATACCAGGGCAAGGCTAGCTACTTTGTCATCGGGCGAAAGATTCATTATTTTAACTCCCTGCGTATATCTTCCGGTTTTGCGGATTTCATTTACCGGCACCCGAATTACAATTCCGTTTTGGCTGATTAATACGATCTCATCTTCTTCCCTAACTACCTTAACCGCTATTACCAGACCCTTTTCATCATTTATCTTAATAGTGTACATCCCTTTTCCGCCCTGTTTTTTAAACTGTCTAAACGCTTTTATATTTGTCCTTTTAGCGTACCCTTTTTCCGTAACTACAAGCAGGTCGTCATTACTGTCTTTTGGAACCAGGCTAATATTTATAATATAATCTTCACCTTGCAAAGTCATTCCTTTAATTCCCATACCAGTTCTTGCCAAAGGTCTAAGTAGATCCCCGGAAAAACAGACCGATTTACCATAACGGGAAGTTAAGATAACATTCTTATGGTTATTTTCAAGCCTGACTTTTACCAATTCATCTCCGGGAACAAGGCGAAGGGCAATAATGCCTACATTTCTTAAATTAGAAAAATAAGAAAGATGCACTTTTTTTATTTTACCTTTATGAGTAGCCATATATAGAAATTTATCTTCATTTTCTTTGGATTCGGATAAGGTATTCCCCTCTATTGGTATAAGCGTGGTAACATATTCTCCTTTTTGAAGTTTTAGAAGATTAACAATTGCTATTCCACGAGAAGTTCTTCCACCCATAGATATTTTATATGCTCTTCTACGGTGAACGATACCTTTGTTAGTAAAAAACAAAATATCGTGAAGGTTGGTGGTAACAAAAACCTGGTTAACAATATCTTCTAATTTGGTAGTCATGCCAATTTTCCCTTTACCGCCCCTTCTCTGATTTCGGTAAGTGCTTAAAGGAAGACGTTTTAAGTATCCGCCACGTGTATAAGTGATTACAATATCTTCCATGGCAATAAAGTCTTCAATATCATATTCTTCTTCATCTTCAACGATTTCGGTTCTTCTTTCGTCCCCATGTTTTTCTTTCATTTCTAATAATTCAGCCTTAATAATTAGCATCAATTTCTTTTCATTTTGCAAGATATCTTCTAAATAGGCAATTTTTCTTATTAATTCCAAATATTCTTCTAAAATCTTTTCGGTTTCCAAGGACGTCAGACGTTGCAACTTCATATCTAGAATTGCTTGTGCTTGAATATCGCTCAAACTAAATCTACTTTTAAGTTTGGCATGGGCTGCTTTTGCATTTTGTGATTTTTTAATAATTTGTACTACTTCGTCAATATTTGACAAAGCAATCTTTAGCCCTTCTAAAATATGAGCTCTTTCCCTGGCTTTTCTCAGCTCATACCTGGTTCTTCTTTCTACCACATCTTTACGATGAGCTAAGAAACACTTTAGTGCCTCTTTTAGATTAAAGGTTTTAGGACGACCTTCAGAGATTGCTAAAAGATTTATCCCAAAGCTAATTTTCATTTGAGTATGCTTGTAAAGATTATTTAATACGATATCAACATTAGCATTTTTCTTCAATTCTATAACAACTCGCATCCCTTTTCTATCAGATTCATCTCTTAATTGTGTAATGTCAGTGATTTTTTTATCTTGAACCAGGTGCGCAATGTTTTCTATTAAATTCGCCTTATTTACTTGATAGGGAAGCTCTTTAATAATAATACGTGGGCTCTTTTTTCTTCCGCTACTTCCGTTTTCGGCACCTTCAGTAAATACTGCTGCTTGAATTTTTATAATACCTTTTCCGGTTTCATAAGCACTTCTTATTCCTGATTTACCACAAATAATTGCTCCGGTGGGAAAATCCGGTCCTTTAATTGCTATCATTAATTTTTGAATAGAAACTTCCGGATCTTCTATCATCATAATTGCACCATCTGCAACCTCATTTAAATTATGTGGAGGTATATTGGTGGCCATTCCCACAGCAATTCCTGAAGAACCATTAATTAAGAGATGGGGAATCTTAGACGGCAAAACTTCCGGCTCTTGAAGAGAATTGTCATAATTCGGGATAAGGTTTACAGTCTCTTTATCAATATCAGCAAGTAATTCCATTGCAATTTTTGACATGCGGATTTCGGTATATCTTTGTGCGGCAGCACAATCTCCGTCAATAGAACCAAAATTTCCCTGGCCATCGACCAAAGGATAGCGATAAGAAAAATCCTGAGCCATTCTCACAATGGTATCATATACGGCCGTATCACCGTGAGGATGGTATTTTCCTATAATATCCCCTACCAACCGAGCAGATTTTTTATAGGGCTTATCGGGAGTATTGCCCATTTTACTCATAGAATATAATGCCCTGCGATGTACCGGTTTTAATCCGTCACGGACATCAGGTATAGCTCTTCCTATAATAACGCTCATGGCATAACTAAGATAGGCCTCTTTAACTTCATCTCCAATATCTGTCGGTAGATTCCTTCCATTTTCTGCAAATTGTTCTTTTTCATCTTCTGGTGATTGGTTTATATTTTCTTTATCTTCCATTAATTGATTTTCTCCGATTTTCTTAGTCGTTAACTGAGAGTTATTAGTGTTTGGCTTGTTAATTGTTTATTTCTAATCATTTGAGAAAAAAAATATTTTCTAACAAAATTCATAACGGCAATTTTACTAATAACTATTGCTAAATATCCAGATCCTTTACATCCAAACTATGTTCATAGATAAATTCTTTTCGGGGTTCAACTTTTCCCCCCATTAAAATAGTAAACGTGTTTTCTGCTTCAATATTGTCTTCCAGCTCTATTCTCTTTAAAACCCTGTATTTTGGATTCATGGTCGTTTCCCATAATTGTTCAGGGTTCATTTCTCCTAGACCTTTATATCTTTGAATACGAGGATTTCCATCAATTTCTTTTAATTTCTCCTCTAACGCTTTATCATCAAACAAATAATGGCTTTTTTTATTATATTCAATTTTAAATAAGGGAGGTTGTGCAATATAGATATTTCCTCTTTCAATCAAAGGCTTCATATAACGGAAGAAAAAAGTAAGTAATAATGTTTTAATATGAGCTCCGTCCACATCAGCATCAGTCATGATAATAATTTTATAATATCTTAATTTTTCCATATCTAAGTCTTCACCAATATTTATTCCCAAAGCAGTAATAATAGATTTTATTTCATTATTGTCTAATATTTTATGTAGGCGGGCTTTTTCAACATTAATTATTTTTCCTCTTAGAGGTAGAATTGCCTGAAATCTTCTATCTCTGCCTTGTTTAGCAGAACCGCCGGCAGAATCTCCCTCAACGATGAATATTTCTCTAAAAAGAGGATCTTTTTCTGAACAATCTGCCAATTTTCCAGGAAGAGTTCCTAGTCCTATAAGGCCATTTTTTTGTCGAACTAAATTCCGGGCCTTTCTTGCGGCTTCTCTGGCACTTAGTGCAGAAACTGCTTTTGCTAGTATTTTTTTACTCACATTTGGATTTTCATTGAGAAAATTATTTAAGCCCTCACTGACAATATAAGAAACCGCTCCTCTTACTTCGCTATTTCCTAATTTAGTTTTGGTTTGCCCTTCAAATTGAGGATTCAATAGTTTTACACTGATTACCGCAGTTAATCCTTCTCTTACATCATTGCCGGACAGGCTACTATCTCCGCTCCCTTTTAAAGGGGATTTTTTACCATTAGATCCAATATTATTACGTGCATAATCGTTAATAACTCTGGTTATTGCTGCTTTAAAACCAGCAAGGTGAGTGCCCCCTTCTTCAGTGTTAATATTGTTCGCAAAAGAAAGGACATTCTCCACATAGCCATCATTATATTGCAAGGCAACTTCTACTTCAATATCTTCTTTTTTTCCCTTAAAACAGATAGGTTTGGGAAATATAACATCCTTATTTTTATTTAAATAACTAACAAATTCACTGATTCCACCATTATATTTATAAGAAATTTCTTTCTTTTCTTCTCTTTCATCTTTTAAAATAATCTCTACCCCTGCATTTAAAAAGGCAATTTCTCTTAAACGATGGGTAATAGTATCAAAATCATAGTTAGTCTCTTCAAAAATGTCAGGATCGGGCTTAAATGTGATTTTAGTTCCGGTTCGAGAAGATTTTCCGATATTTTTTAAAGCGGTTACAGTATTTCCTCTCTCAAATCTCTGAAAAAATATTTTTGAGTCTCTTGCTACTTCCACTTCCAGCCATTCCGAAAGTGCATTTACAACCGAAAGACCTACTCCGTGAAGGCCACCGGTAACCCGATATCCGCTTCCTCCAAATTTTCCACCGGCATGTAATTTGGTCAACACTATGGTTACTGCCGGAAGTTTTGTCTCTTTATGTATGTCCACCGGAATTCCTCGGCCATCATCGGTAACTGTAACGCTATTATTAGGATAAATTGTTACTTCAATTTTTTTACAGTAACCGGCCATTGCCTCATCGATACTATTATCTACTACCTCGTCTAGTAGATGGTGTAGTCCTCTACTAGACGTGCTACCTATATACATGCCTGGTCTTTTTCTAACTGCTTCCAACCCTTCCAGAACTTGTATTTGTTTGGCAGTATATTGATTTTCTTTCTTAGTCTTTGTTTTTTTCTTTTCTACCAAGATACTAAACTCCTACCAAAATGAAACCGCAGCTTAAGGCCACGGTTTATATCCTGTACTTTCTTAGGATATTAATTATTTTATTTTAATATTTTCTATCATAATTTTACTATATAATAGGGTTTTTGTCAAAATAACATTGATAACAATATCTTGTAAATCGGAAATATTTTTAAAGAAATGTAGTTATATTCTAAATCTAATATCGTTAATAATCTCTTCTCCTGCCTTTGAATTAATTTTTTTTATAATCTCCCCTTTTCTAATACTTAATTCGTTAGCCCAGACATTGCTTTCCACTTTTAAGAACAAGGTCTGTCCCTGGATTTTGATAGGTTGAGAATGGCCGGCAATTTTTTTTCCCACTACTTCAACCCAGTTATAAACAGTTTGATATCCTTTTACCTTTTGTTCTAATTTATTTTTTTTTAAGAAAGAATCTAAAATATGCTTTATCGGGGTCAGGTTTTTTTTCTTCATAAAATAACTGCCTTACCTTTTTCAATTTTAAATATTTTACCTTTATCTAAAATATTTTTATTAAAATAATTTAAGCTTATACTGGTAATAAAGGTTTGAATTTCTTTATTAATAATTAGATCCAATAAGAAATATCTTCTCTTCTCATCTAATTCTGACATGACATCATCTAAAAAAAGAATTGGATATACTCCTTCTCTTTCTTTAATTAGGTCTAACTCTGCCAGTTTTAATGTAAGAATTGAGGTTCTTTGTTGTCCTTGAGACCCATAAAATGCAACATTAACCTGATTAATATAAACCAGGAAATCGTCCCTGTGCGGACCAATCAATGTTGTCCTGCTATTTAATTCTTTTTCTTTAAATTTATCAATCTTTTCTTTAAATTTTTTCTTTATTATTTCGGGTTTTTCTTCACATTTATTGTATACATTGGTTTGGTAAATTAAATTTAAAGTTTCCTGATTTTCAGTAATTTCCCTATGGAATTTATCGGCTATCTGACTGATTTTTTTTAAGAACCTGGTTCTGGTTAGAATTAAAAAAGTTCCGCATTCTATCAATTGGGAATCCCAAAGAGAGAGGTTTTTTTCTTTTTCCCGATTAACATAATTATTTTTTAAAATAATATTCCGGTGAGATAAAATTCGATGGTATTTTAGAAGATACTTATAATATAAAGGGTAAATTTGAGATATTTGTTCATTTAAAAATTTTCTCCTTAATGAAGGAGATCCTTTAATAACCTGAAGATGTTCCGGGGAAAAAACCACTCCTTTAAATTCTTTGTTTAGCTGTAATTTTTTTTTAAAGTTTTGATTTATTTTTATTGTTTTAATTAATTTATTTTTATCAAAATTTTCAACTTTTTTTTCTAGTGAAATATTAATTTTATAATTATTTTCTTTTTTATAAATGGAAGCATGAAGGTAAGTTGAGTTATTATCCCAATTTATTAATTGTGTGTCATAATTTGTTCTATAAGAAGTTCCTTTTACAATAAAATTTAAGGCTTCTAATATATTGGTTTTTCCCTGGGCATTATCTCCAATAAAAATATTTATGTTGCGATCAAAATTTAAATTTATGTCTATAAAATTTCTATAGTTTACCAATCTTAACTGATTAAAATACAATTTTTTATCCTGTATGCTTTTATTTATTTAACCTATAATCTTAAAGAAGAATTAATATATCATATATTACAGAAAATAAAAAGTAATATATGATAGGTGTATAAGTAATAAATAACTATCACTAAATTTTATACTAACCCTCCGTATGTATTGATTATACTTTGTCGAATATCGAATTAATAAAAAACTAGCGAAAAAATGAAAAAGGAGAAAAAGTATGAAAAATAATTAATCTGTTCTTACCGGCATTAAGATATATAAATAATTTTTATCTTTCTCGGGATGAATAATAACAGGATTTAAGGGATCATTAAATTTTATTTCAATATTTTTTGTTTTTATTATTTTTAATATATCTAATATATATTTTGAATTAAAGGTAATAATAATATCTTTTCCTTTTTTAAAACAAATAATGGTTTCATGGGCTTCTCCAATATTTTGACTTAAGGCTTTTATAATAATTTCACATTTTTTTTCAGAAACATCTTCTTTGTTTTCAATTTTCAGTTTTACGGTATTCAGGTCCTCTCTTACAAAAAGTGAGATTCTTTCCATTTTATTTCTAAACTCATCGGTATTTATTTTTATTTCAGTTTTAAACGATTTTGGCATTATCTGGTGGTAATTTGGAAATTGACCTTCAATTAACCTGGAATATATTCTAATACTATTTTTCTGACCATTTGGAAATAATATAAATACAATTTGTTTTTCTCCCACATTTATTTCCACAAATACTTCTTTTTCATCAGTTAATAATTTATATAATTCTGATAAAGTTCTATAAGGGATAATAACTTCACCCTCTTGTATTATATTTTCATCTATTTCAGGAGCAGGGATGGTTTTTAAGGAAAGTCTATGACTGTCAGTAGTAACAACTTCAATTTCATTATTAATTATTTTAAATAAAGCACCATTTAAAAAAGATCTATTTTCATCTCTTGAAGCAGAAAATATTGTTTTTTGAATTGTATCTTTAAGAATTTCTTGAGACAACTTTATTTTAGATTTAATTTCTATTTCAGGAAAATTAGAAAATTCATCCGCTGAAAATCCTAATATTTTATATACTGAATTATTTTCCTTAATGGTAGTAATATTATTTTCTTTACTTTCTACCTCAATATTTCCTTCGGGAAATTTTCTAATCAATTCACTTATAATCCTATTTGGTATTACTACTGCACCATCTTCTATTACCTGTGCAGGTATATAACAATCTATTCCTATTTCTAAATCAGTAGCAAATAGATGAACTTTATTATCTTTATTTACTTCAAAAAGAATCCCGTTATAAATTGGTAATCCAATCTTGTTAGATATCCCCTTTTGTACTATTTGAATACCATGAATAAGACTTTCCTGAGAACATGTAAATTTCATTTTTTCTTCTCCTATTTATATATTTTATAAAGAAAAATAATAGTATTAATAGTAAGTTCTGTTAATACTGGGGAAATGATAAAAAAAATCTTTGTCTTATCATTAATAAGCTGAGGAAAATGTTCTTAATAAAATTGAAAGATATTAACAGTATCCCCAATATATTTTCTTAATTAAAAAACCATGAAATTGTTCACACTTTTTTAACAGTACTATTAACAACTTGTTATTATATATTTTTAATTTTTAAATTTAAATTATCAATGCTTGATTTTAGTCCTTTATCAGTTTTTATTTTATTTTTTATTTTATTATAGGAGTGCATAATAGTAGTATGATCTTTTCCTCCGAAGCTATCGCCAATTTCCGGAAAAGAATGTTCAGTAAGTTCCCGACAGAGATAAATAGCTACCTGCCTGGCTAAAACAATATTTTTATTTCTTTTTTTAGATATTAAATTGTTAATTTTAATACTATAATATTCAGAAGTTATTTTTTGAATAATGTTAATAGATATTTCTTTTCTCTCGATTGAAATAATATCTTTTAATAATTCTTGAACTAAAGACATAGTTATCTTATTTTTAGTTAATTTAGAAAAAGCAGTTAATTTAATTAATGCTCCTTCTAACTGTCTAATATTAGCAGGTATTTTTTCTGCAATAAAATCAATAATTTCATTAGGAATTTCTAATTGATCTTTTTCAATTTTTTTTCTTAGAATTGCAACACGCGTTTCAAAATCAGGAGGATAAATATCCGCAATTAAACCCCATTCAAATCGAGAAATTAAACGACTTTCCAAAGTAGGAATATCCTTTGGCGGGCGGTCACTCGTAATGACTATTTGTTTACTAGAGTCATATAAGGTATTAAACGTATGAAAAAATTCTTCCTGGGTCCTTTCTTTGCCGGCTAAGAATTGAATGTCATCAATTAATAAAACATCTACATTGCGGTATTTATTTCTAAAAGCTACTGTTTTATCGTCCCTTATTGAATTAATCAACTCATTAGTAAATTTTTCTGAAGAGATATATAATACTTGAGGTTTATCTGCTGAATCATGTTCTCTTATATAGTTGCCAATAGCTTGTAGTAGATGAGTTTTTCCTAAACCGACGCCACCATGTAAAAATAAAGGGTTATATGCTTTCCCGGGAGATTTGGCAACTGCCTGGCTGGCAGCATGAGCAAATTGATTTGATGATCCGACTACAAAGTCATCAAAAATGTATTTTGATAATAAAGTAAACCCGTTATTATTTTTTGTAGTTATTTTCTTTTCTGTTCGTTTTTTATTTTTTTTAACCGGGCTGTTTGATAATTTATGGTCTGTGGGTATAAATTCTATTTTTAAATTTTTATCCAAATTAAAGTTTTTATATAAGATATTCCGTATAAAATCTATATAGTGTTTTTCCAACCAGTCTTTACAAAAGGTACCGGGTACGGAAATAATAATTTTATCATCATTAAATTCAGTAATTTTAGTACGGCTAAACCAGCTATTATAAGATTGAGAAGGAAGTTTATTTTTTGTAATTTCTAAAACATTATCCCATAATTTTTCAATTTCTCTTAGATCCATAGTTAAATACCGCCATATAGTAGATTTTTATAATTGTTTTATAGATTAATAAAATAAAATAAAACTATAAAAAATATTTGAAAACCTTATTTTATAAAGGTTTTAGAAGTTTTCCACAAAGTTAACAGGGGGTTGTGGAAAAAAAAATAAGCTGTTTTTTGTTAATTATCAGGCTTTTTTTTAGAAATATAGTATTTAATAGTTTGTTTATAGATTATGTAAAAGGCAAAATTAAAGGGTTTAGTCGAGTTATAAACAGTTTATTAACAACTGTGGAAAACTAAACGCAAATCTGTGTAATTTTTAATCATAATATCAAAAATATTTGCTTTAAGCAACGTTATTTAATAATTAAAATATCAAGTATATAGTATAAATATCGAGTTAAGAAAAGAAAAGAAAAACATTACAAGAAAATAGCATTCTTTTTTTTCTAAATATCTCAAAAAAAGTGTTAAATATCGCGTATCGAGCTGAGAAAAAACTAGAAAGAAAAGTAAAAAAACAAAAGCAGTACTATTTCTTAAACCATCCAACCAAAGTTTAAACTAACTAATAATTAGTAGACTAAAATAATGGTACTATTAAAAATAGTAACAATTTTACCAGTCAATTTATCAGGTATAATTCAATGACCCTGCATTCGGTAGAAATTTTATTTCATTGTTAATAGAGAGAATAATAATTTCTAAAAAACCGGCGTAATGTTAGTGGTCTATATTTTGAATCATTTCTAATTTATCTTAAAACACCAAATAGAATTATAAAATCCTGATGTTTCAGTATTTACAAAGATATTTTTCAAAAAATGAATTTTTTCTTAGTATTAATAAAGTTTACCCTATCGTTTAATCAGCTAATTGGTCAGTTAAATTATATTTTTTAACTATTTGTATTTTTTACTAACGACTAGTTCAATTGGTTAATTGTTTAGATAATAAATTAATCTTTATCTTTGTCTTTACCGGACAATTGGATAATTGAAAATTAGTGAATTGCTTAATTACCTTAAAAATTTGACATTTAGACATAATAAAAGATATAATTTCTTTATTAAATTTTTTAGAATTTATATTTCGTGTTAATAAAAAGGAGAGATTAAGAGAGATGAAGCGTACTTATCAACCAAACACAAGAAAAAAACTTAAAGTTCATGGCTTTCGTAAGAGAATGAGCACAAAAGCCGGACAAGCAATACTAAAAAGACGACGTTTGAAAGGTCGTAAAGAATTAACCGTATCAGATTAAGATTTATTTAGAGGCTTGGAAAAGGTTTTGATAAAGAAAAAATTATCAAATGATATTGAATTTAAAAGAGTTTTTTATAAAGGAAAAAAGAGAGAAGGCAAACATTTAAGAATATTTATATTAAAAAATCACTACAATTATAATCGACTCGGTGTAGTTATTAAAAAAGAAGTCGGAATCGCAGTTAAAAGAAATAAAATTAAAAGACAATTAAAAGAAGCATTCCAGCAAATGGACAAACAATTTATTCAAGGGTATGATATAATCATATTTGTAAAAAAAAATGCCGTTAAATTAAAATATTTGGATTGCTTAAACGAATTAGAAGATTCTTTAAAACCTATATCTAAATAAAAAGAAGATTACTAATAGAATATATTCTTTAGGTAAACAATTGAGTGAAAAAAATAATTATTTTTATAATAACTTTATATCAGAAGTATATATCTCCCATAAAACCTGCAACATGCAGGTTTTACCCTACCTGTTCCGAATATGCAATACAGGCTTTAACGGAATTTGGCCTGATTGAAGGGGTATGGCTTTCCGTTAAGAGAATATCTCGCTGCCATCCTTTTAATCCGGGCGGTTATGATCCCCTGCCTGATTCCTCGCGGATAAATCATGTAAAAAAATAATTTTAGAAAAATAAAAATGACTAAAAATAAAAGGAGAAAATTACAGAAGATATGTGGAGTACATTAACCGATTTAGTGGCACAATTATTAAGACTGCTTTATGGAATAACCCATAATTACGGCTTTGCTATTATATTACTAACTATAATAATAAGGGTAGTGCTTTATCCTTTAATGCAAAAACAGATGGTTTCCATGAGGGAAATGCAAAAAATACAGCCTTTAATGAAGGCAATTCAGAGTAAATATAAGAACGATAAAGAGAGATTAAATAAAGAATTAATGGCTTTATACAAAGTACATAAGGTTAATCCAATGAGCGGATGTTTACCTTTGTTAATTCAAATGCCCATACTGATATTGCTTTTCCAAACTTTAAGAAAATTTGAATATTTAGATCCGTCCGGCAATATCTCAGGCGGCTTTTTATGGATCGCTAATCAAGTTGAAGTAATGGTGGAAAATATCCCTACGATAGTTGCAGGGTTAGCTGCTCCCGAGCAGTTAATTCACTTACCCGGTAACGGAATTTTTAATATACAAGCCCTTGGCATAATGCCCTTTTTAATTGGCGGCTCCATGTGGTATCAGCAAAAGATGACTACTGCCGGTTCGGGCGCAAGCGGAGGATCAGCAGAACAGACCCAGAAGATGATGACTATTATGATGCCTTTAATGATTGGTTTTATGAGTTTTAGTCTTCCTTCCGGCCTAACACTTTATTGGTTGACTTCAACTCTCTTAGGAATCGGGCAACAATATTTAATTAATAAAAAGATGCCTGCAGCCGTTGAACCGATTAAAAGTTTGGAATCCGGGAAAAAGGAAAAACCTGTTGAGAAAGAAAATAAAAAAGAAACAAAAGCTAAAGAAGATTTTTGGATTCCCGGTTATCAAAATACAGATAATAAGAACACAAGCAAACATAGTAAAAAAATAAAAAAATATAAAAGAGATAAGTAATAATAGTTGAGGGAATTGCTTTGGATAAGAAAAACATGATTAAGCCGGAATTTAATCTTTCCGAAGAAGCTAAAAAAAAATTAAAAAAAATCATTGATTTTATTTTGGAAGATGGTGATGTAGAAATCATTGACCAGGACGATACGGGGATGATTATTTTAGAAATAAAGACTGAAAATCCGGCGATAATTATTGGCAGACATGGCCATACTCTCGATGCCATTCAACATTTGGTAAATATATTAAGTAATCGAAAATTTAAAGAAGATGAAAGAAAAAAGATTATCATTGATATAGAAGATTACAGGGCAAAAAGAAAAGATATTCTAACAAAATATGCTTTAGAAAAAGCAGATATTGTAAAAAAATACAATAAGGAAATTACACTCTGCTTTATGAACGCATCAGAAAGAAGGATTATACATGTAGTTTTACAAGAGGATCCTCTGGTAAATACTTATAGTGAGGGGACAGATCCTTACAGGAAAGTTATAATTAAACCCCAATAAAACAAAAAAGATACATAAAGAGCATAAAAAAAGATATAAGAAGCATAAAATAAAATATTTCCTTCCAGGTAAATATTAATCTTTTATGCTTCTTTTGCTATATACGCTATACAAACAGAGTAAACGAGCTTACTCAATAATCAATTTAAATACTTAATAAATAGAAAAGACGGGAGTTTATCATGAGATTTTATGGAGATGATACTATTACTGCAATTTCCACTCCTATTGGTGAAGGCGGAATAGGCATTGTAAGAATCAGTGGTGTAAAAGCATTGAATATTGCAGAACAAATGTTTAGAAATAGAAAAGGTAACAAGGTAGCAATAAAAGGGCTAAAAAGCCATTATGTATACTATGGATTTGTTGTAGGTCCGATTAATGAAGAAATTCTCGATGAGACCATGATGACTTTAATGAAGAAACCAAACAGTTACACTAAAGAAGATATTGTAGAATATAGCTGTCATGGGGGGATCCTGTCTTTAAATAAAGTGTTAAATGCTGTTATATTATGTGGAGCAAGAATTGCTAAACCGGGAGAATTTACCGAAAGAGCCTTCTTAAATGGGAGAATTGATTTAAGTCAGGCAGAAGCAGTCATCGATTTAATTCAAGCAAAGACCGAGAAAAGTTTAAAATCATCAATTATTAGATTAGAAGGCGGTTTAAAGAAAAAGATCAATGCTCTAAAAAAAAAGGTTTTAAGAATTACTTCTGAAATAGAAGCCCCAATGGATTTTCCGGAACAAGGCATAAAAGAATTAAAATATGAAGAAATCGAAAAAAGGATAAAAAATATATTAGCAGGAATAGAAGAATTAATTAATACTTTAAATTATGGAAAGATATTAAAAGAAGGAATAAAAACTGTCATTGTAGGGAAAACAAATGTAGGCAAATCAAGTCTTTTTAATGCCCTAATAGAAGAGGATCGCGCTATTGTTGCTTCTTTGCCTGGAACGACCAGAGATGTTATTGAGGAATTAATTAACATCAAAGGGATTGTTTTTAAAATAATAGATACTGCAGGACTTAAAAATCCGGAAAACATTGTGGAAAAAATTAGCATAAGAAAGATGAAAAAGTTTTTAAATCAGGCAGATTTGGTTTTAGCCTTATTTGATGTAAATACTCCCCTTTCCAAAGAAGACACTGAAGTTATCAATGAGGTAAATAAAGCTATTGTTAAAAAGAAAAAAGTAATTGTTATTGAGAATAAGATAGATTTAAAAGAAAATATCGAGCGACACAAGGTATTTACTCTCTTAAATATTAAAAAAAGAATTAGAATTTCTTTAAAGCACGGAGCGGGAATAAAAGAACTAAAAGAAAAATTGTATGATAGTGTATTAGATGGATTGGTTATTCCGGAAAACGGTGTATTAATAAATAACCTTAGACAAGTGGAAGCTTTGCAAAGTGCAAAAAAAGGACTAGAGAATGTAATAGAAGGAATTAAGAAAAAAGTCGCATATGATTTTTTAACTATTGATTTGATAGATGTTTTAAATTGTTTAGGTGAAATTACAGGAGACACTGTGACCAACGATATAATTAACGATATATTTTCAAGATTCTGTATTGGAAAGTAAAGGCAAAATGTTCCACGTGGAACATTTATAAAGAATGATAAAATATTAAAAAGTAATAACTGTGGACAAACTGTGGACAAACTATACAAGCTTAACAATAAATACGTTCTAAGCAAATAATAAATATATGAAAGGGTTAACCCAGAAATAAGATAAAGATATGTTTCTTTACAAAAAAGTCAAAAACCCTTATATAGAAAAGAAAAATAGATATTTTAATGCAAAATCACTTATTGTTTTTTCTTATTCTAATTAAATTGTAAAATGATAAAAAGACGTTAAAAGAGAGGTACAGCAATCTAAAAACAGAAATGTGCACAAACTGTGGAAAAGTACTGCAGATAATGTAAAAAAAATACTATATTATAATAGATATAGCAAAAAACGAGGCTATAATAACTATATAAAACATGAACTCCTATTGTTAATACAAAAATATTTACTTAGCACCGTTAGAAAATTATGGGGCAGGCATAAGTATTTTTTATAAATTATAATAGAAATATTTTAAGAGTTAGAAACTTATACAATTTGTAGTTTGTTGAGTCGCATAAAACTCCAGACTCATGTCTGAAGCTGTAACGGCCGCCCAAAAGGGAACAAGCTCGTTTTTTGCTTGTAGCCAAAGATACCACGGCTGTTGCGGGGTATCTTCATATTTAAGAAATTAATATCAGTATAAACCAATAAGTCAATGATGCTTAATGATGCTTAAGGTATTAACGCTTTATATTGAATGTAACGAACCGTCCTGGTGGTTTAGCAGGTCCAAAGTTCAGGCATGAAAGGCTTTGTGTAAGATAAGTAGTTATCAATGTTATCGGTTTAATTTTTCAGAATAAGATATCTTATATTTTTTAAGATAACATTTACCCCCAAAACCAAACAAAATGGTAATATAGGGCACAGTGAATCGTGCCCACAGTAGAAATTAGGTAATAAATTGGTAAGAGCAAAATTCATTGTGCCTCTATAACATAATTATAATCAAAAAAACATAATTTGCTATAATATTATCTAGAATTTACAATAGATATAATCCCTTGAAAATATTTTGGTTTTTTTGGATAATAACCATAAGGTTGTAATAATAAATAATATGCTTATATGATAAAATAATTAGCTAAATATTAAATTAATAGGAGAAAATATTTGCGAAAAGGGATAGAAAAAATCCTGATTGAAGGATCTGAATCATTGAGAGTTCACCTTGACAGTTTTCAGTTAGCATTATTTTTACAATATTTCGATATTTTATGTAAATGGAATTCAAAAATCAATTTAACTTCCATAAGAACTCCAAAAGAAATTGTAGTAAAACATTTTTTGGATTCTCTAACCTGTGTAAAAATAATAAAAGCTTATATAAACAGTAGAGTCAATGAAAAAAAAGAGATTAGCATTATAGATGTTGGAACTGGTGCAGGTTTCCCGGGTATTCCTCTTAAAATAGTGATTCCATCATTAAAAATGACTTTGCTGGACGCAAAGGAAAAGAAAACAGATTTTCTAAAAGAGTTGGTTAAAAAACTTGATATTAGAGGCATTGAAATTATCAAAGAGAGAGCTGAAATTATTGGAAAAAATAATGATTTTCGGGGAAGCTATGATATATCCATTTCAAGAGCCGTTGCCCCTTTATCTGTTTTAAGCGAATATTCCCTTCCTTTGGTAAAGAAAAATGGATGGTTTATAGCACAAAAAGGAAGAAAATATGAAGAAGAATTAAAATGCAGTATGAATGTATTGGAGTTATTAGGGGGAGCTTTAGTTAAAATAGAAAATATCAATTTACCTATATTAAAACAGGAGAGAAATATTATAGTTATACAAAAAATAAAAAGCACTCCTGATGAATATCCTCGAAGAGATGGTCTTCCGAAAAAAAGACCTTTGAATATTTAATCTATTTTTGTTAAAATATAAATATTATTGAATCAATTGACTTATTCGAGTTTGCTTTTTTACTTTAAATCTAAAAAATATGTGGTAAAGTGATAAAATATTTCATTGATTTTTTACCTTTTTATAATATTAATTCATAAATGTTCCACGTGGAACATTTATAATAAGAACAAACGTTTCATTATTCATATTTTAAGTTTTTACTTTTAAGAGTATTTATTTGGAGAATACATATGGCTAAAGTAATAGCAATTACTAATCAAAAAGGAGGTGTAGGGAAAACAACCACTGCGGTAAATTTAAGCACCTGCATAGCTTTGTGCAAAAAAAAGGTATTGTTAATCGACATTGACCCCCAGGGAAATGCCAGTAGCGGAATGGGATTGGATAAATCAAAGATTGAAAGATGTATTTACGATGTATTGATTAATAATGTCTTAATAAAAGAAATAATTTTACCAAGCATCGTAAAAAATTTATATGTTTTACCTTCCACTATACAATTAGCCGGAGCGGAAATTGAATTAGTGAATTATATTTCCCGGGAAAACAAGTTGAAACACGCCATTAATAGGGTAAAAAATGATTATGATTACATTATTATTGATTGCCCGCCTTCCCTTGGCCTTTTAACGTTAAATTCTCTAACTGCTGCTGATTCGGTTATTATTCCAATACAGTGTGAATACTATGCTTTGGAGGGTATTGGTCAATTATTAAATACTATCAATCTCGTTAGGGGAAATTTAAATTCCACTTTAGAAATTGATGGAATTTTACTTACCATGTATGATAATAGAACAAACTTATCCCGGGATGTGATAAAAGAGGTAAAAAATTTTTTTACCGGAAAAATATTTAATTCAATTATTCCCCGAAATGTTCGGGTTAGCGAAGCCCCGAGTTATGGAAAACCTATCGCTCTATATGATAAGAAATCAAAAGGGGCGGTAGCTTACAAAAAATTAGCACAAGAGGTGATATTAAATGGTTAAAAGAGGATTAGGAAAAGGACTGGAAGCTCTTATCCCAAAAATTGAACCAAAAGATAGAGATTTTATCAATGAAATAGAAGTGAAAAAAATATTCCCAAACCTGTTTCAACCACGTAAAAACTTTGACTCTGAAAAACTAGAAGATCTGAAAGAATCGATTAAAAAACATGGCATCATTCAACCAATTGTCGTAAGAAAAGCGGGAGATGGATATGAATTAGTTGTCGGAGAAAGAAGATTAAGGGCGGTTAAAGAACTTAAAATAAAAAAGATTCCAGTTGTTATAAAAAATTTTAATAATGAAAAAAGTTTAGAAATAGCACTAGTCGAGAATATCCAAAGGGAAGATCTTAACCTTATTGACCAGGCCAACGGTTTTAAAAGATTAATGGATGAATTTAACCTTACCCAGCAGGAACTTGCCGAAGTAACTGCAAAAAGTAGAACCTTGGTCAGCAATACCATCAGGTTGCTAAAATTAAATGAAAAAATCCAAAAAGATATTTCGGAAGGTAGAATTTCCTTTGGTCATGCCAAATTATTATTAGGGATTGAAGATGAAGAATTGCAAGGTTTAGTATGTGATAAAATCATTAACCATAATCTTTCCGTAAGAGAAACAGAAAATTTAATTAAAAATATTACTAAAAAACCCAGGAAAAAATTTAAAGTAAAAAATTTAACGATAGAAAATTTTCCCGAAGCAGAGGAGCAACTAAGAAATATCCTGGGCACTAAAATAAAAATAAACTATAATGGAAAAAAAGGACAAATAGCCATTGATTTTTACAGCAAAGAAGATTTGATAAGAATTATCGAATTATTAAAAAAGATATGACAAACAAATGTTTTCAGAGATAAATTTTTGATATTAAATATAACAAGAAAGGATATCAACCGGATGAATAAAAAAAGATTTGATAGTATAATTTTTATTTTGTTTATTGGATTAATAATATTAATTTCTCTGGCAGTTTTTTTTATTTCTTTAAAACCAGTACCTTTAAAAGTATTAACAGAAGCAATTAATAATGGTTTTTATACACTTTATAATAGCATTCTAAACCAGATTATGTTGGGCTTAATGGCATTTTTACTATTTTCCCTGGCGATCTATTTAATCCAAAGAAAGAATCGGCTTAATACCTTGAACTTATCCGTAACTCAAAAAACTTCCTTTGGAGAAGTGAAAATATCCCTGAATTCATTAAAGCATCTAATCCTTAAAGTGCTTAAAAAAATAGAAAAAATAAAAGAATCAAAATCCTCCATAAATATTCTGAGAACGGGAGGAATTAATATTGATGTACATCTTGTTCTAAAAGAGGATGTAAATATTCCGGAAATTTCAGAAAAAATACAAAAAGAATTAAAAGACTATTTACTGGAAACGACCGGGATAGAAGTTAAAGAAATCAAGATATATATAGATAAAGTATTTTATGAAAATCGGGAAGTACAAGAAAAGAGTCAATGATAAAAAATCTATTCAAATTATAAGAAAGGCGGTGGCTAATTATGCCGGAAAATAAATCAGCTGAAAAAAAGATGAAAGAATCGGGGAAAATAACTGTTTCTAAAGAAGTAGTTGCTACTATAGCTGCTTTGGAAACCATGAAGAATAAGGGTGTTGTAGGAATAGCGAGCGGGTATAAAGGAAAATCTGTTAATATTTTGCCTAAAAATGATTTTGCTAAAGGGGTAGAGGTATGGATGAGTTCGGGGGAAGCAACCGTTACCATTTCAATAATAACCCATTATGAAGCGGGCATTTATAAAGTAGCCACTGAAGTTCAAAAAAAGGTGAAAGATTCTCTCCAATCTATGACCGGCTTAAAGGTGTTAAAAGTCAACATAAATGTTTTGGGAGTAAAATTTAAGGAAAAAGAAAAAAAACCGGTAATAAAAATAGAAAAACCTGAAAAATAGATTGGTGAATTTAAGTGACAGAGATTTTAAAATTAATATTAGTCATTGCAGTCATTGTTTTTTTAATTAGAAAAAAATGGAAACTAGGATATATTATGCTTTTGGCCTCCCTGTTATTGGGAGTTGCATTTGGAGTAAATCCGAAAGAAATAGGAAAAAACTTTTTACTTGGTTTAATTGATCCTGCAACTTTAAATTTAATAGGTATTATTATTGGAGTATATTTTTTAAGCAGCATATTAAGGAGAATTAAATCTTTTGATGATTTAGTGAACTCGCTTCAGCAATTAATAAAAGATTATCGCTTGATTTTAGCATTTATACCTGCTTTATTAGGAATGATTCCTATGCCTGCAGGCGCAATGTTTTCAGCACCGATGGTGAAAGCAATTGGAGAGAAAGCAAATCTAACTCCAGAAGAAATAACTTTTGTAAACTATTGGTTTCGACATGTATGGGAATTTGTGTTACCGATACTTCCTGGTATGATATTGTTCGCTGGAATATTAGACGTTCCTTTTCGAAATATTTTTTTAGTTCAATTTCCATTAACCGTCATAGCAATCATTGTTGGCTTGGCATGGGAATATAAATATTTAAGCAAGAACGATGTCAGTTCATTCAATAAAAAAAACCTGTTTTTTAACATAAAAAAATTGTTTTTATCTATTTGGTCAATTCTAGCAGTAATTATTCTAGTTATTATTGTAAAGATTGATGTTCTATTTTCTTTAATATTTGTTATTTTTATTTTATTTATGACAAATTATAAAAAATTAGGCTTGCATGCTATTCACAAAATTATACGCAACGATATTGACCTAAATGTCATTATTCTCATTGCGTCAATTATGATTTTTCAAAGAATGCTTCAAGTTTCCGGGGCAGCAGAGATTATCCCTAAAACGTTTATGGAATTAGGAGTTCATCCTTTTATCATCTTATTTTTTATTCCGTTTTTTCTTGCTATGATTACCGGGCTAACTCCTGCAGCAATTGGACTGGGAATACCAATTTTATTGCCAATAATCATGCCCGGAGAGATCAACTATTACTATGCCATGTTTGCATATAGCGCTGTTTTTACAGGTGCAATGCTTTCACCAATGCATCTTTGTCTGGTGGTTACCAGGAATTATTTTAAATCAGACTTAAATAAAATCTACAAGATGTTAATTTTTCCACTATCTGCTATTGTATTAAGTGCATTTATCTTGTTACTATTAAAAGGTTAAAAGAAAAAAGAGCAAATTCAAGGGGATAAAAAGATGCAAAAATCTCTCAAAGAAATTGAAATTGAAAATAAAATATCTGATATGTTGACAGGAAAAGCAACTTTGGTTGCATCCATTGTTTTCGATGATGAGGAAATACAGTCTTTACAGGATTACGCTAATGTAGTTTCCATAAAAAGATTGGGTTACAATGATCACGGTCCTGTACATATGAAGACCGCCGCTTTAAATTCCATCATCATGTTTGATCTGCTGCATAATGCAGGAATTAAATTTAATTTAGAGAAAGAAAGAATCGGTAGCGTGGAAGAAAGCAAAATAGCTGTATTGCTATCTTCTTTATTACACGATATTGGTATGTCAGTAAGCCGGGATAATCATGAAATGCTTGGTGTAATGTTAGCCATTCCTATTATTAATAGAATTCTTTCCGAAATATATCCGAATGATATCAAAAAGACAACAATTATTCGGTCCTTAATTGTTGAAGGAATTTCGGGACATATGGCAAATCAGAGTATCCATTCCCTGGAAGCAGGACTGGTTTTAATAGGAGACGGATGTGATATGGCAAAAGGAAGAGCAAGAATTACTTCCTTGTTAACCCGTGCACCCCATGTGGGCGATATTCATAAATATTCTGCTAATTCTATTAAAGAAGTGAAAATTGTTCAAGGGGAAGAAAAACCAATTAGAATAGTAATAGAAATGACCGAATCGGTGGGATTTTTCCAGATAGAAGAGGTTCTTTTTCCTAAAATTATCTCAAATCCCATAAAACCTTATATTGAACTTTATGGAAATGTAAACGGAGAAAATTTTAAAAGATATTTATAATTAAGCATTAAAGATATAGTAGAAAGAATGCCCCTCAAAAAAATAAATCTAAAATCTTGGATTGAATCATAGATAAGTCGAAAAAAATACAACAAAGAACAGTTTTTTGCTGTTGCAGCAGGATTATTATGAAAAAAAATATCTTTTACCATAGCACCAGGGGAAACAAAGAAAAAAAGTTATCTTCAGAAGCTATAGTTTATGGAATTGCAGACGATGGTGGACTTTTCATTCCGACGGAAATACCAAAAATAAAGATGGATTATAATCAATTAAAAGAACTTGATTATAATGAGTTAGCTTACCGAATTATGAGCAAATACTTAACAGATTTTTCGGAAGCCGAGCTAAAGTACTGTATTGAAAAAGCTTATAATGAAAAATTTGATACCAATATTATTGCACCTCTTGAAAAAAAGACGGGAGTGTATTTTTTAGAACTTTTCCATGGGCCTACTTTAGCCTTCAAGGATATGGCCCTTTCTATTCTCCCCCATCTATTACAGATTGCTTTAGAAAAGTTAAATCTGAATAAGGAGATGGTCATTCTCACCGCAACTTCCGGTGATACCGGAAAAGCCGCTTTGGAGGGATTTGCGAATGTCCCGGGAACTAAAATCATTGTTTTTTTCCCTCAGGAAGGGGTAAGCGAGATACAAAAAAGACAAATGTTGACCCAAAAAGGTGAAAATACGCACGTAATCGGTATTAGCGGAAATTTTGATGATGCCCAAAGAGGAGTAAAAGAAATATTTGAAAATCAGATATTTAAGGATAAAGTTAAGAAAAGAAATATGATCTTATCTTCCGCAAATTCCATTAATATAGGGCGTCTGGTTCCCCAGATTGTGTATTATTTTTATGCATATTTAAAAATATTAAAGGAAAATGATATAAAAGCAGGGGAAAAAATAAATATCGTTGTTCCTACCGGTAATTTCGGGAATATTTTAGCTGCTTATTATGCTAGAGAGATGGGCTTACCCGTTAATAAGCTTATTTGCGCTTCTAATGACAATAGAGTATTGACTGATTTTTTCAAAAGCGGAATATATGATCGACGAAGAGAATTAATAATGACAATTTCTCCCTCAATGGATATTTTAATATCAAGCAACTTAGAAAGATTATTATTAATTGCATGCCATGGAAAAGCCGATCAAGTCAATAAAATACTAAATGATTTAAGCGAGAAGGGATTCTATAAGATTAGCCCGGATATGAAGAAAGAATTTAACGGTTTTTATGGAGAATATGCGATTCAAGAAGAAGCTATTCAGTGTATTAGAGAAGTATTTGAAAGGTCGGAATATTTAATGGACCCTCATACAGCAGTAGGGCATGCAGTTTATAAAAAATATTTATCAGAAACCAAAGATAGAACAAAAACAGTTATCGTTGCTACTGCGAGTCCTTTTAAATTTACCAAAAGTGTTATGGGGGCGATTGATGAAAAATATAAGAAATTTGATGATTTTGAATTAATAGAAAAGATGGCAGATTTATTGCAAAATTCTATACCTATGGGAATAAAAGACATCAAGAAAAAATCCATTTTACATAAAGCTGTTTGCAATAAAGGAAAAATGAAGGAAAAATTGGCAGAAATACTGTTTTAACAAAAGGAGAAAATATATGAAAATATCTTTTTTAGGAGCTGCTAAATTAGTTACCGGCTCAAATTATTTAATCGAAACAAAAAATTGTAAATTTGTAATGGAATGCGGCATGTTTCAAGGAAGTAAATCAATTGGCAGATTAAACTATCAACCTTTTACATATAATCCCGGGGATATAGATTTTATGCTTCTTTCTCATGCCCATATAGATCATAGTGGACGGATTCCTAAATTAGTTAAAGATGGATTTAAAGGAAAAATCTATTGCACGAAGGCTACAGAAGATCTCTGTTCCATTATGCTACCCGATAGTGGTTATATTCAGGAGATGGAAACTAAATGGGATAACAGAAAAAGAAAGAGATCAGGGAGAAAATTAAGGGAGCCGCTATATACTGTTGAAGAAGCTAAGAAAAGTATAAAACATTTTAGACCGGTATTATACGATCAGACTATAAAGATCAATGAAGAAATTACGGTAAGATTTGTTGATGCAGGACATATTTTGGGTTCCGCAATCATTGAATTATGGATAAAAGAAGACGGGAAAGAAATTAAATTGGTTTTCTCAGGAGATTTAGGGAGAAGAAACAGACCTATTTTAAGAGATTTGTCCCGTATTCAGAAAGCAGATTATATTATTGTGGAGTCAACCTATGGAAATAAGAAAAATCATCCTTCGGAAAATGATGCCGGAGAATTAATCTCAATTATTAACAATACAGTAAAAAAGGGTGGGAATGTAGTTATTCCTTCATTTGCGGTGGAAAGAGCACAAGATATAATTTATGAATTGAATAAGTATTATGATGAATCTATAAAAAGTGTAGATAAGGATTTTTTACAGGTCCCAGTTTATATAGACAGTCCTTTAACTGTTTCGGCAACAGAAATTTTTGAAAGAAATCCGGATTGCTTCGATGAAAAAACTTTAGAACTTATCAAAGCAGGAGATAACCCGTTAGATTTTCGTAATTTAATATTCACCCGTAATGTAGAGGAGTCCAAACAGATTAACAAAACACCGGAAAGTAAAGTAATTATTTCAGCCAGCGGAATGTGTAGTGCGGGAAGGATAAAACATCATTTAAAACATAATTTATGGAGAAATGAATCAAGCATTGTTTTTGTCGGTTATCAAGCAGAAGGAACATTGGGAAGAAGGATAAAAGAGGGAGAAAAATCAGTTAAATTGTTTGGAGAAGAAATTCAGGTAAATGCAAAAATATATACCCTGGACGGTTTCTCCGGACATGCGGATAAAGAAGGAATCATGTGGTGGCTGGAAGGATTTGAGAATAAACCTAAAAAAATATTTATAGTTCATGGAGAAGAAGAGGCCTCCCGGGAGATATCTAAAAAAATTGAAGAAGAGCTGAATATTGTGACTTATATTCCTGAATTGGGAGACACTTTAATAGTTGAAGGTGAAGTAGTCATTTCAAAAGGAAAGGTCTCTTTGGAAGAGAGAAGCATACAATATAACGAGATAGAAAAAAGTTTAGAGAAACTAAAATCTTCGCTCTATCCAGCATTGCAGAAATTGGAACAGAAAAATGAAAATCGCAAAGAAAACGGGGAATTGGTTGAAATTAAAAACAAACTGATTCGCTTGCAAAAAGAATCTGCCGAGTTAAACATGTTATTGACAAGTAAATCAGAAAAAGAAAAATAAATAAGTTTCAAAATATAAAAGCGAGTCCGAAAAAATTATCCGGGCTCGCTTTTATCAAAAAAATATACCAAAAACATCTTTTAAATTTTTTTCTTCTTTAGATTATCATGGTATTAAAACCATGATAATTATCTCCAATGATTTTCTTAAACTTTGCTCCCTTAAATTAGATAAACGCATACTAGAGAAGAGCATCAATCTTTTTTTGTATAATTGGCTTAGGTGTAACCCCTACCAGGCGATCAACTTCCTGGCCGCCTTTAAAAAATAATAGTGTAGGTATTCCCTGGATACCATATCGGGCAGCTATGTCCTGGTTTTCATCTGTATTTAATTTACATACTTTCAATTTGCCCTGATTATCTTCTGCCAGTTGCTCGACAATTGGGGTGATCATTCGGCATGGCATACACCAGGGTGCCCAAAGATCTATTAAAACAGGTATGGAAGATTCTAGAACCTCTTCCTTGAAATTATTACTATTTAATTCTATATTTTTAACATTTTCCATTTACTTTTCTCCTTTTCTATTTAAATATTTTTTATTTTTACTTGTAAGCATCGGAAATCAAATCTAATGCCTCTTTAATTATTTTAACTTGTTTTTTAGAGAATTTATTACTTATTCTTTTTTCGCAATTACTCCTTTCTTGTTTGATTTTCTTTCTAATTTTTAGTCCCTTAGGGGAAAGAGAAATTACAAATGATCTTCTATCTCCCGGGTTAGTTGTTCTTAAAAAGTAACCCCTTCTAACTAGACTATCAATTATTCGGCTACCTCGGGATGGGGATAAATCCATCTTTTGAGATAATAAATTACAGGTTATTTTTTCTTTTATATCAATTTGGGTAATGCCTTTATATCCTGCCAAAGATATATTGCATACTGTTCTTATCTTTTCTTCATCTTCCATGCAGATATTTTTTAATTCCATTATTAAATCTAACAGACTTTTTTCCACTACAACACCGTATTAATTGTTATTAGCATTAATTGCTTCTAGCAAGTATATAAAATAAAAAGTTATTTGTCAAGTAATTTTTTAAAAATATTTAAAAAAGTAAATTGAAGGGAAAAAGCGATAATTTTTAATCGCTTAGGGTTTAATTCCCCGCAGCTCTGCTGCGATCAATAAGATATGGTAAAATGGTATAAAAAGTAGAGGCGTTTGAGAACAGAAGAAACAGTGAAAAGGTATATAAGAAGATATGTACAAGTAGCTAATTTCTAACGAACCGCCGTATACCGAACGGTACGTACGGTGGTGTGAGTAGGAGGTAGATAAATTAATTATCTACCTCCTACTCGATTGAAAGCACTATTTTATCATAATAAATATATCAAAAAATATTCGTGATATTAAGATTTAATATGAACGCATAGTTTTAATCATTATTGATATAAACTTTTATAAGTTAATCTGCTTTCATGATATAATAAATATCACTACTTATGCAAAATAGTAAAATATTTTTTCTATGAGGTAGGAGTTTAAGAATGGTTAAAAACAGTATATGCAACACTGAGCATTTTGTCTTATTTATCATATGTTTCGTCATTTTTCATATACTATTCATAACTCCGTCATTAGCACAGGAAACCTTCAAGGATATAAGAATATTCAAAGAAATCCCTTATACGGTAATTAAAGATGTCGATCCAAATTTTACCAGTCTTGATATTTACACACCATTAAGAGGTGAACATTTTCCTGTGATTGTTTTCATTCACGGGGGTACTTGGGTACTGGGGGACAAAGGCAGATTAAATGAAAAAATAAAATCATTTGTCAAAGCAAATTATGTATATATTAGCATTAATTATCGACTGTCTCCGGGGGTTCAACATCCGCTTCATGCAATCGATGTAGCAAAAGCTGTGACCTGGATATATGAACATATTTCTGATCATAGTGGCGATCCTCTGAACATCTTTCTTTTAGGACATTCTGCCGGTGGTCATTTATCGGCTCTCATTGCCCTGGATGATCATTACCTCAAAAATTTAGGTTTTTCCAATGAAATTATAAGAGGAATTATAGGTTTGGATAGCGCTGCTTATCACCTTCCTACTCTTATTCAAAGTGAACCCGAAAATGACTATCTCTTTGAAATGGCATTTGGTAACAATTCCGATATTTGGGAAAAGGCTTCTCCAATTAATTACGTAGAAAAAATCCAAAGTGCTCCTCCGTTTTTACTAATTTGTGCCGGTGATCGGGAAGTATCTAAGGTGGTTAATCTGGCCTTTTTTGATGCGTTGCGAAAATCGGAGCACGAGGTAGATTTATACTATTCACCTGATAAGAATCATGTAAGCATTGAACGCGACTTGGGGAAATCCGGAGATATTACCATTGAAATAATTTTTCAATTTATTCACAAACATTTAAAAAATCAATAATAAAACTGGTAAAATCCGATAGACAAAATATTTTTGAGTACTATTTTAATTTACGGGCCAAAATCTTGCAAGTAAAATTTTTTATTACTAAAAAGCCTGATAATCAAAAGTAGAGTGTTTTTCCTTAAATATATTGTAATAATAGATTTTAAGATACCATATTCTGTTTTGCTATGATTCTTTATAAAATTAAATTCTATATCAATAAGAATGCTGGGTTTACTCAAAATCTCAGTCGGTAAACTAATTTCACTATACCATTACCATCTACTAAAGAGGCAATTCTAATCCCTTCAATTCTGCCTTGAGTGGTATGTGTTTGGTATTCAAGAAAATTTACCACTTATAAGTAACTTTTCCCTCTGTTTTGCAAAAATTGTTAATTAATTTTGTCCTTTTCTCTTCGAAATAACCCCAACATGAGAAATAATAATTATCATAGATAAGTGGGTGAATTCATTTCTTTCTAAGGAAAAAGTTACTCATTTAACTCTTTAAAAAATAACTCTTTAAAAAAGCAATAAAATTAAACGAACAACTATGGATACTATTGCCAAAGAATAAATCGTAGGGAAGATACCTTGTCTTCTCATTTCATTGGCTATTAATCCTGGGATAATATATCCTATACTTCGAAGCTCAATCCCAGAGATAGGCATTTTAATAATTATCTCTTCGATTAACCATTTTAACAAAAAACTTACAAGCACCATGGATAAAAATCGGCGCCGGCCATATAGAATGATATAATTGGAAAGTATCTTTACTGCAAAATAAGTTAACAAGGCCACAAACAGGGTTATCAATATTCTGATAGGCTGATCTAAAAATAAAGCGACATAACCGGGTACCACTATCCCTCCGGGGGAGAAACCAACCATTTCATAAAAGGCAAAACTAACCATTACTCCTATTCCAATAGCTTGATAGATCATTTTTCTTCTCCAAATTCATTAAAATATTCTATAAATTTTTGTCCCATACCCTGAGTATTTCCGAAACCAAAAAGCAAGACTTTATTTTCAGTAAATTGTAAAACAAGTTGCAATATTTTTTCTATATCAGGCATTCCGGATAGGTTTATTATTTTATCAGGGGATACTTTTAATTTTAAAAGAGTCCTTTCCATTAATTTGCTTAGGGGACCGACTAATAGTATTTTGGAAAAGTGAATTTCCTTGGCCAATAGATGAGAAAATTGAATATCACGCAGGACCCGATCTTCTCGACTATTCATAATAGCTATTGCCGGTAAGTTTTTTAAATAGGTTTTTTTATTGATATTTTCCCAGATTAATAAAGTGGATGTTCTATCATTGGCAGCAAAAGCATTGACAAAAAATATTATTTTACCTGTTTTGGGCAATGCATAGATCTTTAAAGCCCCAGGGTCGGGGCTTGCTTTTAATATCCCTCTTAAAGCCACTTCTTCATCTACGCCAAGAAGTATATTGACCCGAAGGGCGATAGAAACATTTTCTTTAAAATTCAAATAGTTAAATTTTTCAAGCGTATTACTGGAAACAAAGTTAGGGTCGGCAAAAACGATTTTAGTTTTTAATTGATCTGCTTGTTTCTTAAAAATAGAAAAGTAATCTTTTTCTGCGGTTACCAATATTCCTTCCCGGGGAACGGTAGATTTTAGTGCTTCAGCCATATCGCCAAGGTCAGGCCCAATTTCCTCTAGGTGATCTTGTCTTACATTGGTAATGACTCCGATAGTAGATTTTACCATCTTATGTTCTGAAACCCATTGTAGTTCGGGGCTAACCGCCATACATTCTACTACCAAAATATTCACTTTTCTTTTTACTGCTTCAGTAAAAATTTTCAGTTGTTCAATAATATTTGCCTTTCCTCTTCGTTTGATGGGCACCTCGGTTCCGTCTTCTAAAATTAACCGGGGGAGTGTTCCGGTTGTTTTGGCGAGTACTTTAAATCCAGCTTCTCTTAGACCGGCTGCGATTAAACGAGTGGTGGTTGATTTTCCCCTCGTTCCATTCACATGAATACGAATAGGAATTTTTTTTAATCTTTTAAAATGATTGGCCTGTTCAATCATTCCGGATATTAAAAATATTACACTAAATACAAAAATAATAAGCATACTGCCCCCATCTTTTTCAGCTTAATTTTATCATTTTGCTTTACAATTTCAAAATATTACTTTATAATTGTCTAATTGATGATAATTTCTATCGACCTCATAGGAGTCTAAATCTTTTCACCCTATATTGAAAATTATAGTAATTTATTAAATAATAAGGATCTTTAAATTTTGCAAATGTATTGGACTCAAACAGGGTATTGACATATATGCATAAGCAGACTTATAATATTAAGTATACACTAATGGATACATAAAAATTTTTATAATAAGTGAGAGTTATTCTAAAAATTTTAAAGGAGTGAAAAAGAAAATGAAAAAAATGATAAAAGTATTATTTTTGACTGTTTTAGTTTTCTTGACTGTCAATATAGCTTTCAATTTTTGTTTTGCAAGCGAGGAACCGGCAGAGGTATTACTGACTTCTGTTGGACAAAGTCCGGATGCCAGAATGATTGATGTACTTGGTAAAAAATATCAACTCAAGATGGATTACCAACAACTTGCCCAACCGGATATAGTGAAAAATTATAAAATAGCTATTATTGTCGTAGGTGGAAGTTCAAAGGGTTTGGGAGCAGCGGGAATCGATAAAGAACAGGAATTAGAAAGAGCTGCCGCTCTCATCAAAGAAATCAAGGAAAGAAAAATAAAACTTTTAGCCATGCATATTGGCGGAGATGCAAGAAGAGGTATTTTATCGGATTTGTTTTTAGATGCAGTAATACCATACGCCGATCATATTATGATTGTGGAGTCAGCTAATATGGATAACTATTTTACCCTTATCAGCAAGGAAAAAGAAATTCCTTTGGAAATGGTTGACAAAATATTAGAAACAGGAGAGTTATTGCAAAAATATTTTCAAAATAACCTTGGAGAATAAA
>CAZMLS010000003.1:0-22510 GCA_964567215.1 uncultured Atribacterota bacterium
CATTATTTGTAATATCATTTACTTCCGGAGAAGGAATCGGATAATTTTTTGCATTTCTCAAATAATTGTTAAAAAACAAAACCCCAACAAATAAAAATATAACAAATCCGGCTAGATAGACATATCTGAAATTAGTTAAATTACTTTTTCTTTTAAATGTTCTGGCACTTTTATTTCTTAAAGATAATTTTTCTTCTCTTTTGACAGCAATCTCTTCCTGCTGTTTTTCAATCCCTTTATAAGTTTTAATAATGTCCTTAATTTTCTCATCATTAATATTTAAATATTTACAATAATTTCTTAAATATCCCAGAATATATGTTTCTCCGGGTAATATATTAAAGTTTCCTTCTTCAATCGCGGTTAAATACTTTTTACGTATTTTTAAAATTTCTTCAATTTCTTCTAAAGAAATATCCTTCTCTTCTCTTTTTTCTTTTAAAAATAATCCAATATCCTTCATTTCCAAAACAGTTTTCTCCTTTTAATAGATATTGCTATTAAAATAACAATATTACATTAACTGATTATAGTGCAAATAGGATGAATAATCAACCCACTTCTTTTTCGTAAGGTATGCCACTTGCAGCAGGAGGAGTAGCCCTTCCAATAGCACTGACCAATACGAATATTGCTAAAGCATATGGGACCATATTTATAAATTGTACCGGTATATCAAGGATACCTTGAAGTCTGATAGATAAAGCTTCACCAAAACCAAATAGTAGCGCAGCACCGGCAGTCCCAAGAGGTGTCCATTTACCGAAAATCATGGCAGCTAAAGCAATAAATCCCCTACCACCGCTAATTTCCTTGACAAAAAAATGAGCCTGTTCAAGAGAGAGAAAAGACCCGGCAAGACCTGCAAGAGCGCCGGAGATCATGACAGCAATGTATCGCATCTTGATTACGTTTACGCCCATGGTATCTGCCGCTTCAGGATATTCACCGACTGACCGCAACCGCAATCCAAAAGGTGTTTTAAATAGGGTAAAATGAGCTATGATAAATATGAAGACTGTTATAAAAACCAATGGAGAATGATGTAGAAAAATAACAATTAAACTCCTAATTAGAGTTGAACCTTCACCCGATGCTGGAATTGATATTCCCCAAATAGGGAGATTGGTAACAGCCATAATTTGAGTTTCCTGAAAAAACAACCAAGCCAAAAATACAGTAATTCCGCTGGCAAATAAATTAATGGCTACTCCGCTGACAATTTGATTTGCTTTAAAAGTGATAGAAGTCACTGCGTGGATTAATCCAAGAACAATACCTATTAAAACTGCGGCAAACACACCTACCCAAGGATTATGAGAAAAATTGGCGACTGCAACTGCTGTAAAAGCACCGGTTAACATCATTCCTTCTAAGCCAATATTGACTACTCCGGATTTTTCTGAAAACACGCCACCAAGGCCAGCCAATGCCAAAGGTATGGCGATTCTTATAGAGGAAGCAAAAAAATCTGCATTAAACATCTCACCAAACATTACGCTATTTTCCTCCTTTTTCTTATAATTCTCTTAACAACTTCATCACTTATCACTACAAAGATAACAATCACTGCTTGTAAAACCATGATGAGTTCCCTGGGTATCCTTCCGCCAGTAAAGATGTTGACGATTGCTCCACCATAATTTAATACTCCAAATAATATTGCTGCAAGTACAACTCCCAGAGGATGATTTTTTCCCAGGAGGGCCACTGCTATCCCGTTAAATCCGTATCCTGTAAAAAGTCCCTGTCTCCATCTATATTTAAATCCCATGACTTCATTGGTTGCTACGAGACCTGCCAATGCTCCACTTATTACCATGGCTAAAACAATATTTTTTGCTACACTGATACCGCCATATTCTGCTGCCAATGGACTGAAACCAACTGCCCTTATTTCATAACCTAAATTCGTTTTCCATAAAATATAATAAACCAGTACAGCTGCTGCAAGAGCAATAAAAAATGATACATTTACCTGGTTATAAGCAGGAAAATCTATGTTAAGAGCTTTTAAAAGATGATATATTCTTGGTAATCGAGCTGCTTGAGCAATCTCACTCGTATGAGGTATCATTTGTTTTATACCCGCTGCTGCCATATCCGCTGTGGGTGGTGCTTTATATTGTAAAACCAAATAGAAGGTCAAAGATGTCGCTATCCAGTTCATCATAATGGTAACAATGACTTCGTGCACACCTTTCTTGGCTTTTAAGATTCCGGGAATAGATGCCCATAGTGCGCCACCTCCGGCTGCCGCTAAAATACATAATGGAATAAGAATAATAGCAGGTAAGTTTGTAAAAGTAAATCCTACCCAGGTTGCTAAAAAAGTGCCAATGTACATTTGACCCTCTCCGCCAATATTAAACAGTCCGCAGCGGAAAGCAAAAGCAACTGCCAAACCGGTAAATATGAGTGGCGTGGCGCGAAACAATACATTTCCCCATCCATCACGATTGCCTAAAGCATTTGAAAAGAGTACTTTGTAAACAAAAATAGGATCTTCTCCTATGATCATGATAACAATTGCACCTACTAATAGTGCAAATATGACTGCAATTAAAGGAGTAATATTTGCTAAAAAACTATAAATATTGATTTTATTAGTTGGTTTCAAAACATTTTCCTCACTTTTTTGCTTCCTTTAAAGTTGTTTTCTTTTTTTTTGAACCTGTCATCAGCAATCCTAATTCTTTTTCATTGGTTTTTTTTGGGTCTAAGATATCAACAATTTTACCTTCATAGATGACTGCTATGCGATCAGACAAAGAAAGTATTTCCTCTAAATCAGCAGATATCAGCAAAACGCCTTTTCCCTTATCTCTTTCGTTGATGATTTGCTGATGGACGAATTCAATGGAACCAACGTCCAGTCCACGTGTCGGCTGGGCAGCTATTAAAAGTATCGGATTGCCAAACAATTCGCGGGCAACAATCACTTTTTGTTGATTTCCACCCGATAAAGACTTAAGCAAGTTGTTTTTATCGGAAGGCCTTATATCAAATTGTTTAATTAATTGATTTGCATGAATATTAATCGTTTTATGATTTAAAGAAAAGCCGTTATTGAATGGCATTTTATATTGAGAACCAAGAATGAGGTTTTCAGCAACGGTAAAACTGGAAATAATGCCTCTTTGTCTTCGGTCTTCGGGAATGTGGGCAATTTTTTCTTCTTTAATCTCTCTGGGTGAATCATTGGTAATATCTTTATCATATATTGATATTTTGCCGCTTTTTGTCTTTCGTAATCCTGTAATAACCTCGACTAACTCAGACTGTCCGTTTCCCTCGACTCCGGCAATGCCTAATATTTCGCCTTCTTTTATTTTAAAAGAAATATCTTTTAAAGCAGGTAATTTTTTATTATTTAATGCATTCAATTTACTCACTTTTAAAACATTTTTTCCAAAATTATCTTTCTTTTTTTCTACGTTAAAAATAACTTTTCGACCAACCATCATGCTGGCAATCTCTTCTTTATTGGTTTCACTTGTTTTTTTCACGCCCACCACTTTTCCTCGCCGCATAACGGTAATACGATCAGTCACTTCCTGTACTTCATTTAATTTGTGCGTGATAAAAATAATGGTTTTTCCTTGTTTTTTAAGCGATTTCATTATATTGAAAAGTTCATCAACTTCTTGGGGGGTTAGTACCGCTGTAGGTTCGTCCATAATCATTACCTCTGCTCCACGGTAAAGGACCTTTATTATCTCCACCCTTTGTTGAATGCCCACAGAGATATTTTCAATTTTGGAATCTGGATCAATTTTAAATCCAATCCCTTTAGATATCTCTTCTATATTTTTAGTTGCTTTTTTTATATCGATAAAGAGATTGTTTATTTTTGGTTCCATTCCCAGGATAACATTTTCAGTGACAGTCAAAGGAGGGACCAGCATAAAATGTTGGTGAACCATACCGATTTTCATCTTTATGGCTACGTTTGGATTTGATATTTTTATTTTTTTGCCATTGATATGTATTTCGCCGGAATCTGCCTGGTATAAACCGTATAGAATACTCATTAAAGTGGTCTTCCCGGCGCCATTCTCTCCAACGAGAGCATGGATTTCACCTTTGTAAACCGAAAAATTAACTTTGTCGTTGGCTGTGACAAGCGGGAATCTCTTGGTAATATTTTTCATCTCTAATGCATTTTCAGGCAATGATTTAACCTCCTTTTAGATAATACTAAAAAGGCGCATAGAGGCATTTATATTGATAAAATACCTCTATGCGTTGACTCTTCAAATTTATTACATTACTTCACTGGGTACTACAATTTCTCCGCTAACAATTTTTTGTTTTGCTGCTTCCACTTGATTAATTATATCTTCTGAAATCAAGTCTTTGTTAAATTTATCTATAGCATAACCTACACCGTTATAAGTATTTTCGCCTATGGTGACGCTTCTGTCCAGACCAAATACTTCAATTCCACCTTTAAAGTTTTCTTCCATGACTGACTTAATGGCTAAATAAACCGATACATCTACTTGTTTAAGCATGCTGGTTAAACCAAAGCTTTCACCGGTTTCCTCTACAAATCCCAGGTAATTTTGATTGGAATCAACTCCGATTACAAATCTTTTTCTTTCTTTTGCGGCTTCATATACACCGGCACCGGTTAATCCGGATGCATGAAAAATGACCCATGCTCCATTATCGTATTGAGATAAGGCTAATTCTTTCCCTTTGACCGGGTCAGCAAATGCTTGTCCGGTGTCACCGGCATAAGCGGAAAGTACCTTACATTCCGGATAGACATATTTGACTCCGGCAATATATCCAGCTTCAAATCGTTTAATGAGAGCTATTGCCATACCTCCCACAAAACCAACCGTGTCTTTACCAGCTTCTTTTGTTTTTAAACCGGCAATCATACCTACTAGGAAAGAACCATCTTGTTCTGGGAAGTTTAACGATACGACATTAGGTTTATCTGGTATATATCCGTCAACAGAAGCAAAAAAGGTTTCCGGAAATTCATCTGCAACAGTTTTAATGGCATCATCAAATAAGAAACCAACTCCAATCACCATGTCGTAACCCATCATTGCAAGCATTCTTAGATTGACTTCTCTGTCAGCATCTACGCCAGGTTCCAATTCTATTCTTTTAATTCCGAAATCATCCGCTGCCCAGGCTAATCCACGGGAAGCTGAATCATTAAAGGATTTGTCTCCTTTGCCTCCTATGTCGAATACCAGTCCAACTTTGACTGGATCGGCTGCAAAAACCATCGAAGAAAAACATAAACTTAATATCATTGAAAAAACAACTATTAATATGATATTTCTTTTCATTATTAAAATCTCCTTTTACAAAAATAATTTAATATAATTATACAGAAAAAATGAAACAATAATCCATTTACCACCCCCTCGATTTATTATTTTTTTTATGAAGTCAAAAAAAGTGACATGAAACTACTTTCTTATTTATATTCGATAAAAATAAAACACAATCCTTCTTAAAATTAAAAATATTTAATAATTTTACGAAAAAAAATTACCTAAATATTTTATTTATCAAATTGAGTCAGATAATCGTTTTTAGATAACATTATTTTTCTCGGATTTCTTCCATCGTAGGGTCCGACAATCCCTTTGTCCTCCATTAAATCTATTAATCTGGCAGCTCTTGTATATCCGATTCTAAGCTTTCTTTGAAGGATGGAAATAGATGCCTGGTTGTTATTAATAATTACTGAGACGGCATCCTGAAATAATTCATCAATTTCCTCTTCTTCTTCTTTTTCTTCACCATCTAAATTAACAATAGAATTTTTCATTGTATTCATTTCGAATGTATCTTGATCTTCTTCAGATTCAAAATAATTTTCTTTCAAAAAGGTTACAACTTTTCTAATTTCTTTTTCGTTAACAAAAGCACCCTGAGCTCGTATAGGTTTAGGAGCACCTACAGGAGAGAATAACATATCTCCATTGCCTAATAGTTTTTCTGCTCCGTTTACATCTAATATGGTTCTTGAATCAACCTGAGTCGATACCGCAAAAGCTATCCTTGACGGGAAGTTCACTTTTATGGAACCGGTAATAATATCAACCGAAGGACGTTGAGTAGCAATAATCAAATGAATTCCTGTTGCCCTGGTCATTTGAGCTAAGCGACACAATGATTCTTCAACTTTTACCGGAGAAGACAAAATTAAATCAGCAAGTTCATCGACAATAATTACAATATAGGGTAACGGCAGCATATCTTTTTTAATGTTTTCAACATATTCATTATAACCTTGCATGTTTCGCACGCCAACCTGGGCAAAAATTTTAAACCTTCTTTCCATTTCAGAAATTGCCCAATTTAATACTTTTGTTGCCTGGTTTTTATCCGTTACGATAGGAATAGATAGATGAGGAATTCCGTTATACACATTTAACTCAACTCTTTTCGGATCTATCATAATCAATTTCACTTGTTTAGGGTTAAGGTTGTAAAGCATACTTAGAATTATGTTATTAATGCATACACTTTTTCCGGAACCGGTAGCACCAGCTATGAGTAAGTGCGGGAGTTTGGTTAGATCAGCAATAATAGGTTTTCCGCTGATATTTAAACCCAAAGCCAGGGGCAATTTGTAGTGACTCTCCGTTAATTCCCTGCTCGCCAATATTTCCTTTAAATATACTTTGGTTCTTTTTATATTTGGTACTTCAATGCCAATAGCATTTTTACCGGGAATAGGTGCTTCAATTCTTACAGAGGCGACGGCAAAAGCGAGGGCTATATCATTGCTTAAATTAGTTATTTTAGATATTTTAACTCCGGGAGCAGGTTGAATTTCATATTGGGTTACACTTGGACCCTGGGTAACCCCGGTTACTTTTGCCTTAATGCCAAAATTTACAAAAGTGTTTTCCAGTATTTTTATATTTTGCTCAATATTTATTTTTGATTTTGAAGCAGCCCTGTCATCCATAGAATTTTGAGAAAGTAATGATAAGGGAGGTAGAATATATTTAATATTTTCTTCCTTTTTATTATTTCTGTAGAAGTTAATTTTTTCCTGTGATGACTTTGTCTCTTTTTTAAATTCTTTTTTTGTTCTCTTTTCTGGTATTTCTCCTCTTCTTATTTCATTATCGACATGATAAACAATCTTAGGACTGCTTTTTTCCTTAGTTTTTATCGAAGCTTTCTTAATGATTCTTTGAACGCGTGCAGTAGCTGTTTTAGCTTCTATAACTATTATTTTAAATATTTCAAAATAGGATGATTCGGATAGAAATAAAGCGGAAATCATACTAAGGGATATTAAAACAAGATAGGCTCCGCTTAAACCAAAGTATAAAAATAGCGAGTTAGATATGAAGTAGCCAAGTATTCCCCCGCCGGCCCCTGATTTTGAAAGTGAATAGACATTTCCTAAAAGCAGTAATTTAAGATGAATAAAAGTTAAAAAGATGATGAATAACAAACTTATGGCAAATATTTTTCGATATGGGCTTTTCATATTTAAATCAAAAATCAAGATAAATCCTATGAATAATAGTATAAATGGTAATAAATAAGCACCGATTCCGATAAATTGGTTGGTAGTTTCCGTAATTATATGACCAAAATATCCCATTTTGTCCATGAAAATATACGATAAAATATATAAAAGGGAAAATGAAACCATTATAATGCCAAAGATTTTATTTTTCGTATTTTTTCTTTTCATCTATTTACCCGATCCTTTCTGTAGTAAAAGTCAAATAAAAGGTTAAAGCAGAAATAATCCAGAGATAATAAGAGAAATAATACATTTTACCCCTTTTTAATATACCGAGAAATATTTTCATTGCGCCATAGCTGGATACAAAAGCTGCTATACCGGATAATAACATCATGAAAAAATTTATATCCAGAAAGATAATTTCTTTTATTTTAAATAGGGTTGCCCCTAAAATTATGGGAACGGATAATATAAACGAATACCTTGCAGCAAAATCCCGACTGAATCCTTTGCTCAATCCAGCTAATACTGTCATTCCAGAACGGGAAATTCCCGGAATAATGGCAATTGTCTGGGCAAATCCGACAAAGATTGCGTCCATACCATTAATGTCAGAGATATTTTTATTTCCGCCCTTATATAATCTGCTGCCAATCCATATGATAGCTCCCGTAACAGACAGCATCAATGATGTTATAACGGGTTTATCAAATAAAGCTTCGAAGTAATCACTAAAACAAAAACCGATTATTGCGGCAGGTATTGTGCTGATGATTAGAAACCAGGCAAACTTGGAGAAAGGGTCATCCTTGAAAATATTTTTTATTTTTTTACCTTGTGACATTGCCCTCAGGCTTCCCATAAAAGAAAAGATGATTTCTTTTATTTCATGATTGAAAAGAACAATTACCGCCAATATGGTTCCAAAATGAAGAAATGCTTCAAATGCAGCCCCGGGTAAATCAATCTTTAACAAATATTTTGCTATCACCAAATGGCCTGAGCTGCTAATTGGAAAAAATTCAGATAATCCTTGTATTAATCCTAATAATATTAATGACATAATTTTTCCTAACTTTTTGAAAGTTCATCTATTACCATTAAGCTAATATTGTTTGCATGATCGCCAATTCTTTCTAAATTACTTATTAAATCAAGAAAAATGACTCCGGATTCCGGATAACAAATTCCTTTGTTTAACCTTTTAATATGATGATTACGAAGTTCCTTTTCAATGTTATCAATTTCATCTTCCTTTAAAACAACACTTTTAGCCAAATTGATATCTCTGATATTTAAAGCGGATATGGATTTATTTAAAGAAAGTTGAACTTTCGAAAACATATTTTTTAATTCGTTTATAGCTTTTTCACTAAACGGTAATTTTTCATTTATCTTTTCCTCTGTTAGTTCTGCCATGTTTTCTGCATGGTCACCTACCCGTTCAATATCATTTACTATGTTCATTAAATCGGTTAATCTTATTGATTGGTTAATACTTAAAGATTGCTGAGAGATTAATACTAAATACTTTATAATTTCCTTTTCAAGGGTATTTACTACCTGTTCCTTCAGATAAACATTTTTTAATTTATTGATATCGTTCTGAATAAAAGACATCACTACATCATCCAGCATGCTTTGTACCATTTCACCCATTCTGACCAACTCTTTATTCGCTTGGCCTAAAGCGATGGAAGGTGTATTTATAATTTCTTTGTTAAGATAAACGGGACCCTTTTTAATAATGATTTCTTCCCCGGGCAACATTTTAATAATCAATTTAACAAAAACATTCAGGAAAGGAAGCAATATCATAGTGTCAATTACATTGAACATGGTATGTGCATTTGCAATTTGTCTCGGGATGCTAACCGAAGTTAGAGCTGCTAATTGAGTAAATTGAGATATGAATAATGAAAAAAATAAAACTCCTAAAGTTTTAAAAACCAATTGGGAAAGCGCCACTCTCTTTCCGGTAATCGAGCTACCTATGCTGGCAATTAATACTGTAACAGAAGTTCCTATATTACTTCCAAGCATTAATGGTATAGCTGTTTCTAAATCAATGATACCTTGTATGGACATGGCAATGATAATTGCTATAGTAGCACTACTACTTTGAATAATTGCTGTAAAGACTGTAGCGACTAAAATACCTAAAAAGAAGTTGTGGGAAATATTTGCAAGTAAATTAAGAAATGGGGCATAGTTTCTTAAAGGGCTTACTGCATAAGACATTGTTTGTAAACCTAAAAATAATATGCCAAATCCTAACAATATTTGACCAAAGTATTTATAATTTCTTCTTTTAGACAAAAAATAAATCATAAAACCAATGCCAATTGCAGGTAGAGCATATTTTTCTAAACGAAAAGATACAATTTGAGCGGTGATGGTGGTACCAATGCTTGCACCGGCAATGACGCTTATGGCTTGTTTTAAATTTAACAATCCAGCATTCACTAAGCCAACCGTTATTACCCCGGTAGCACTACTACTTTGTATAATGGAAGTTAGTAGTGTTCCGGTTGCGACCCCCATTAAAGGTTTGCTGGTCAAAATTTCCATGGTTTTTTGAATTCTATCACCGGCTATCTTTTGCAAACCTTCACTTAGTAATTGCATACCATATAAAAACAATCCAAGACCACCAATTAAACCAAAGAATAGATCAATGGTCATAAGTACCTCCATCATGAATAAAATTACATTTTATTTAAGCGTCTTTATACCACTATGCCCAAAACCACCTTCTCCCCTTTTTGTATTATTTAAGGATTGAACCACGTTAAAATTTGGGAAATATATTTTTTGAATAACTAATTGCGCAATTCTATCTCCTCTTTTAATCGAAAAGGCTTTTTCACCTAAATTAATTAGTATTACTTTTATTGCACCTCTATAATCTGAATCAATCGTTCCTGGACTGTTAAGTACAGTAATTCCATACTTAACAGCCAGGCCACTCCTGGGTCTTACTTGACCTTCATAGCCTTCAGGAATATCGATTTTGATCCCGGTTGATACTAATTTTACTTCGTTAGGTTTAATTAATAGTTCATGGTTTTCTGCCGAAAACAGGTCAACCCCGGAAGAGAATTTGCTAGCGGACACTGGAACGGGCAGGTCTTCACAGCCTTCAATTTTTTCTAATTTTATTTCTATTTCGTTATTTTTAGTCATTTTATTCTGCTTACCTGAATCTTAAAAATTAATCATATTTTTCGTTGTGGTTATTGTTCTCTGTAGCAGGGCCATTTTCTTTTGCATTGTATTCTTCTTCGCTTATTTTTCTTAAGTCAATTCTGCCCTGAACGTCAATTTTAATAACTTTTACGAAAATATCATCATTGGTTTTCACGACATCTTCGACCTTTTCTATTCTTCTATGTGATAATTTAGAGATATGAACCAGTCCTTCTTTTCCTGGAAGTATTTCAACAAAAGCTCCGAAATTAGTTGTTCTGGTAACTTTACCCTTGTAACTTTCGCCAACTTTTGCTTCTTTTACAATTCCCTCTATCATGTGAATAGCATTTTTTACAGACTCGCTATCACTAGAAGAAATAAAGATTTCTCCATCTTCTTTTATGTCAACTGCAGCACCGGTTATTTCAATAATCTTTTTAATGTTTTTACCACCCGGACCAATGACACTGCCTATCTTTGAAGGATCAATTTTAAAAATAGTAATCTTGGGGGCATATTCGGATAATTCTTTTTTTGGTTTGTCAATGACTTGATTCATAATGTCCAGAATATGTAATCTTGCCTTTTTAGATCTATGCAATATTTCTTTTAGTATTTCCTGTGAGATACCACTAATTTTCAAATCCATTTGTATGGCTGTAATCCCTTCACTGGTACCCGTTGCCTTGAAATCCATATCCCCGTAATGATCTTCCAATCCTAAAATGTCTGTAAGTATTTCACTTTCGTTTTCTTCTTTAACCAGGCCCATTGCCACTCCGGCGACCGGACTTTTTATTATGACACCGGCATCCATTAAAGAAAGGCTTCCTCCGCAGACTGATGCCATAGAAGAAGAGCCATTCGATTCTAATATCTCAGAAACCAATCTAATAGTATAGGGAAAATCTTCTTCAATCGGAATGACAGCTTTAAGTGCTTTTTCGGCTAATGAACCATGCCCTATCTCTCTTCTTGATTGCCCTCTTCTTGGTCTGACATCGCCCACGCTAAAGGGAGGGAAATTATAGTGTAAATAGAATCTCTGTGTTGAATCTTCCTGAAGTGTATCAATGAATTGTCTATCCTTAATGGAACCAAGAGTAGTAATTACTAAAGCCTGTGTTTGGCCACGGGTAAATAAGGCACTTCCATGAACCCTTGGAAGGATACCGGTCTCACAGGTAATAGGTCGGACTTCATCTAATTTTCTACCATCTGACCTCTTTTTATCTACAAGGATTAATTTGCGGAATACTTTTTCATAAATCGTATCGAAAACATTTTTAAAAACTGATTTATTATCATCTTCAACGCCAAATTCACCGACCATTTTATCCAAAAGAACATCTAATGCATTCTCTTTCTCTTTTTTATCTGCTATGCAAATAATGTCCTTGATATTCTGTTCGTAAGTGTCCATTATTTTCTTACAATATTTATCTTTTATTTCATCATCTTTGTTATCAGGCACATATTCTTTTTTAGTTTTTCCGATAATATTCAAGAATTCTTCCTGCCCTTTTATTATTGCATTGATTGATTCCTGGGCAATTTCAACGGCTTTTAATATCTGGTCTTCGGATAGTTCTTTTGCTTCCCCTTCCATCATTACAACAGAATCTTTCGGGCCTGCAATGATAAGATTCAGCTTGCTTTCTTCCAATTCCTGCAAAGTTGGATTTACTATGAACTGGTCATCTTTCATACCCATTCTAACCGCACCTATTGGACATTTAAATGGAATATCGGATATCCATAAAGCTGCAGATGCACCAATAAGCGCTAAAACATCGGGCATATTTTTTTCATCGTATGAAAGCGTGGTTATAATAACTTGTACATCATTTCTATATCCTTTTGGAAATAATGGTCTGAGAGGACGATCAATCAACCTTGAAGTAAGAATGGCATTATTACTTGGCCTGCCTTCTCTCTTGAAAAAACCACCGGGTATTTTACCGGCAGCATAGAATTTTTCCTCATAATCTACCAATAAAGGAAAAAAATCTATTCCTTCCCTTGGTGTATTTGAAGAAACAACGGTTGCCAATACAGTAGTTTCTTCGCAAGTTACCACTACAGCACCGTGTGCCTGCCTGGCTATTTTCCCTGTTTCAATTTTAATTATTTTACCGTTTAAATTAATTTCTATAAATTTATTACTATCCATATAATATTTATTTTCTCCTTTTTTTTTTGAAAAATATCATTTTTCCTTGTTTATTTTCTTATTTTTAAAGCTCCTATTATCTCACGATATTTTTCAATATTATTATCTTTAAGATAACTTAATAATCTTCTTCTCTTACCAACCATCTTTAGCAATCCCTGTTTTGAATGAAAATCTTTTTTATTTTCTATGAGATGACCGGTCAGTTCATTTATTCTTTTAGTAAGCAAAGCTATTTGTACTTCCGACGAACCTGTGTCATTTGCATGGTGTTGATATTTTTTAATATACTCCTCTTTATTCTCTTTAATCGAAACCATTCTCTATTCTCCTTTTTATTTTTATATTAGTAAATATTTATTTATTATTCCTACATATTTTAACACAAAGCTTAATACCCTTCAACCTTATATAAAGAGTATCAGGTATACAGTATATAGTATTGAGTGAATAAAGAGAAGATAAGATACAAAAAAGTAGTATTCCTCTTTTTATTCAACCACGCCAACAAAGTTGTTGTAAATTATTATTTCCCTGTAATTATAAATCATATCTTTTTTTTACCATATACTCAATACCTTATACTATAAACTGTTTTTTAATTTTCTGGCGATAGAAATATCTTGAATAATTTGCTTTCTTAAACCTTCTACGCTGTCAAAATATTTCTCATCACGAATTTTATCTAATACATGGCAGGTTATATCCTGCTCGTAAATATTTTTATCGAAATCCATAACATGGACTTCGATAGACCTATCCTTACCATTAAAAGTAGGTCTTATTCCAACATTCATTAATCCGTAATATCTTTTGTTTTCGACAATTACTTCTGTAAAATAAACACCATTACCGGGAATTATTTTCTCTTCATGTACCATAAGATTTGCAGTGGGTATCTTCATTACATTTGTACCGATATTTTTTCCTGTAATAACTTTTCCGGAAATAGAATATTGATGCCCTAATAGTTTTACAGCTTCTTTAATATTTCCATTTTTAATATATTCTTTTATCAAAGTGCTGCTAATTATTTTTCCGTTTATAGTCTTCGCACTTATTATGTTCGATTTATAATTATATAATTTTTCGTATTTTTTTAGGAATTTTGTATCCCCTTTTCCCTTAAAACCAAACTTATAGTTAAAACCGACAAATATCTCATTCGCCCGTAATTTTTCATTTAATATACGTAAAATAAATACTTTTGGTTGCATATTTTTTATCCACACGCCAAATTTTAAAATAAATAAAATATCTACTTCCATTGTTCCGATGATTTCTATTTTCTCTTGCAAAGTAGTGATATGTAGTATATGATTTTTCGGAAAGATTATTCTATCAGGATGTGGTTCAAAGGTAACTACAATGCTAAGACCATTATTTTTTTTTGCCTTGTTTACTGCACTTTCAATTAAATCTCGATGTCCCAGGTGAATTCCGTCAAATACACCTAAGGCAATGTATCGGCTTTTTTCAATAAAATTAATATCTTTTATATCCCTGATGATTTTCATATTTCTATCGGTTTTCCTTTAACCCGTATTATCTTAAATTAAAAACCCGAATAGGTTTAAAAACAATTTCATTTTCATCATTTACAGTATTCTTAGCAATGGATAACAATTTTCCTTTGCTGTTTTTTACCTTCACTATTTGTTCTGGCATATAACCTCTTATTGCTGATGCATTTAAAATATGCTTGTAGTAAATAAATTCTCCATGCAACACCATGTCTTCGAATTCATTCTTTATTATAATTTGTCTGAAATGCTCCAATATTTCATTCATGGTAATCAATTTTTCTCTTGCCAAATATTTATTTTCCTTCAATGTTTCCAGGCTGATAGAGTCGTCAATACCAAATCTTCCAACTTTAGTTCTTATTAATCCGGACATGTATGCGCCGCATCCCAAATCTTTACCAATATCATCGCAAAGAGTTCGGACATAAGTCCCCCTGGAACAAATAACTTCGAATTTAATGATGGGATTTGGAGCCTGATAGAAATCTAACAGGGATAGCTGGTAAATTGTAACTTTTTTTGGTTTTCTTTTTACTTCAATACCCTTCCTTGCAAGCTTGTATAATCTTTGGCCATTATGATGACTTGCAGAATACATTGGAGGAATCTGGTTAATAAGTCCACCATATTTTTTAAAAGCCTTTTCAATGCATTTTTTATCAATCTCTAAGTTTCCTGCTATTTTATTTAAGACCTTTCCTTCGGAATCTTGAGTGTCAGTTGTAATACCAAGAACCATTTCTCCTTGATAATATTTCTTGAAATCCATTATAAACCGGGTAATCTTTGTTGATTGCCCCAGACAAATTAATAAAACCCCGGTAGCATTAGGATCAAGTGTTCCCGTATGTCCAACTTTGCTAACGTCAAGTATTTTTTTTATTTCTTTTACAACAGAAAAAGAACTGATTCCTTTTGGTTTAAATATATTTAATATTCCATCTATTACCATATGTACATAATCATATTTTTATTTTTTTCAATAATGCAGAAAGTATTTCACTTTTTACATTATTAAGATTTTCTTTAAGAAAACACCCCGCTGCATTCGGATGCCCTCCACCATTAAATTCCGAAGCAAATTGATTGACGTCAAAATGCCCCTTTGATCTCAAACTGACCTTGGTGTAACCATTATCTGTTTCTCTGAATAATATGGAAACTTCACTATCTTTTAAAGTTGTTACCATATCAATTATTCCTCCGGTATCCTCATCAACTGTGTTTGTTTTTTCCAACATTTCCCTGTCTATGGTAACCCAGGATGCAAAATTTGCTTCATCTGTTTCCAAACTGGCAAGGGCAGAACCCAGCAATTTTAACTCACCAAATGTTTTTCTGTTATAAATATTCTGGGAAATAATATGTGGCTTTATTCCGGTGGACAATAATTTTGATACAACCATAAAGGTTTTTTCGGTAGTGTTTTCGTATCTGAATGAACCTGTATCGGTTATGATGGCAACGAATAGACAGGCCGCTATTGTTTCATCCAGTATTTCCGGATTAATATAATTTATAAAATTAAAAATGATTTCCCCGGTGGACGATGCTTTAGTATCTACATAATTTATTTCACCATATGAATCATTACTGCAATGATGATCGATATTGATAAAGATTTTTTGATGATATAATAATTTTTGAATATCTCCTATTCTATTAATATTACTGCTATCCAGTATGATGACAATATCTGTATTTTTTAACTTTTCAATATTTATATTTTTATTGTATATATATTGGCTGCCTGGTAAAAAATCATATATCTTTGGCAGGTCATCCTGATTGATAATGATTGCCTCTTTATTTAATTTTTTTAGAATAAAATACAGGGCTAGCTCGGATCCAATTGCATCACCATCGGGATTAATATGAGAAGTTATTAAGAAGGAATGATTCTCATTGATAAGTTTATATATATCATTAAATGGCACATTATTTTTCATTTTCAGATATCTCGTTTTCGCTGATAGCATTTTCTTTTATTTTTTTGGTAATATCCAATATTCTGTATTGGGTTAACATCTCTTTGTCGGCTAAAAATTCTATTTCAGGCGTACGCCTGAATTTTAGATCCTTACCAATTTCATGTCTTATAAAGCTGGTTGCATTTTTAAGTCCTTTTAAACATTTTCTTATATTTTCTTTATCATTAAATATAGTGATGTAAATTCTAGCATATTCTAATTTTGGTGTTAATTTGACTCTGGTAATGGTTACAAATTTAATTCTTGGATCGTTTATTTCTTTGTAAATAATATCACTTATTAATCTTTTTAATACTTTTTCTAAATGTTCACTTCTTCTATTAGTTAACATGACGTCTTACCTTCTTTTTAATGATTAAAAAATATTTTATTTCATTTCCTTGAAAGTATAAAATTCAAGAATGTCTTTTAATTTAATGTCATTAAATTTTTCTATACCTATACCACATTCAAAATCGGCGCTCACTTCCTTGGTATCTTCTTTGAATCTTTTTAATGAGGATATTTTTCCTTCATAGATTAATTTGCCATCCCTAATGACTCTTACATCGTCGCTTTTGGATATTTTCCCATTCAATACATAACTTCCCGCAATAACTCCGATTTTTGGTATTTTGAATAATTCTCTTACTTCAGCCTGTCCGGTAATTACTTCTTCAATTTTTGGTTTTAAAAATCCGGTCAATGAGGCTTTTAATTCATCGATGAGGTCGTAAATAATTTTATATAAACGGATGTCTATTTTTTCATCTTTCGCAAATCTTCGGGTATTTGCATCCGGACGGATATTAAAACCAATGATAATTGCATTGGAAGCAGATGCCAGCATAACATCTGTTTCTGTCACATTTCCTACGCCTGAATGTATGATTTCAATTTTTACAACTTCATTAAACTCTTCATTTTCGGTTTTTATTTTTCTAATTGTTTCATTTAGGGCATCCAGCGATCCTTGTGAATCAGTTTTTAGTATTATTTTTAGTTCATCTAATTTACCTTCTTTCATTTCCAGAAATAGATTATCCAGAGATACTTTTGATTGAATTTCATCCGAGTGCTTTCTTTCTTCATTTTCTCTTTCACTGATAATAATCTTGGCAAATTTTTCATCTGGAACTACTTGAAAAATATCACCGGCATGTGGCATTTTGGAAAATCCGGTAATTTCAACCGGAGTGGATGGGCCTGCTTTTTTTATAAAGTTCCCGGTATCATCAATTAGACATCTGACTTTTCCATTTGATAAACCGGAGATAAAGTAATTCCCTACACTTAATTGACCTTCCTGAATTAATACCGAACTGGTAATCCCTCTTCTTTTATCTAACTTTGTTTCGATAATGATACCTTTTGCCGGAATATTTGGATTGGCTTTAAGCTCCATCATATCCGATTGTAAAATAATAGACTCCAAAAGCTCTTTAATTCCTTTTTTTTGCAGTGCAGATACTTCAATCATTAATGTATCTCCACCCCATTCTTCAGATACTAATTTATAATTGGAAAGTTCTTTTTTTACTTTTTCGACGTTGGCATTTGGTTTATCAATCTTATTAATTGCTACAATAACCGGAACGTCCGCTGCTTTTGCATGGTTAATGGCTTCTACCGTTTGAGGCATAACCCCGTCATCAGCAGCCACAACTAAAACGGCAATATCTGTTGCTTTTACGCCACGAGCTCTCATGTTTGTAAAGGCTTCATGCCCGGGAGTGTCTATAAAAACAATTTTTTTATTACCTATTTTCACCTGGTATGCACCAATTTTTTGCGTAATGCCACCCGCCTCATTTTTAGTAACGTTAGATTTACGAATTGCATCGAGTAATGTTGTTTTTCCGTGATCAACGTGTCCAATAATGGTAATAACCGGTGGTTTTGAAATTAATTCTACTTTTTTTTGTTTTTCAAGATGAATCTTTTTTTCTTTCATTTTTTTGGAATACTCAATAAGGTAACCATAGTCTTTGGCTAAAATGTCCAAAATATTTATAGGAATTTCTTTGTCAACCGAGCTTATGTTGTCATATTTTATAACCTTTTGAACCAACTCAGACAGAGGTATTTTTATTTGATAAGATAATTCTTTTAAATTTAAAAGTTTATTAATTTTTAGTGATTTTATTGTTTTGCTTCTTTTTCCCTGTTTCTTTTTTTTATCAAACTCAACGATTTCCTTAATTAGTTCAATGGTATCTTTGTCTAGAGTACTCATATGATTTTTTACTTTAATACCCTCTTCTTTTAGGAAATTAATCAGTTCTTTTGTAGGTATTTTTAAATTTTCAGCTAGTTCGTAAACTCTCATTTTCATATCAATTACCTCCGGTGTATCTTAAAAACAAAAAAATTATTTGTTAAAATACATATTTATTATAAAAATTATATTACATCAAACATTCCCTTTTTGAAATATTTCTTTCAATTCATTAATTAAATCCAAAGAATTTTCCTTATCCATATATTTGTCAAATTTTTTTCTCTTAATGGCATTATTTAAACATTCCATTTGATAACAAAGGTAAAACCCCCTACCTGATTTTTTACCTGAAGGGTCTATTCCACAATCTCCATCAGGTGAGATGACTATTCTAAGCATTTCTTTTTTAGGCTTTTTTGTGTCACACCCAATACAGGTTCTTATGGGAATTTTTACATTTTTCACCACGTTTATTATACCTCTGGTTTATCGTTATCTTTGTTTTCGGGTAAATTCTGATTTTCATTATCTTCGTCTGTCTTCTGCTCTCTGACTTTTTCTATCTGTTTACTTACAGTTTCCTTTTCTTTAGGGGTTTCCATCTTCTTTTCATTCACTTCAATGTCATTTTCGTATTGTGACTTGCTTTTAATATCTACTTTCCAACCGGTTAATTTAGCGGCCAATCTGGCATTTTGGCCTTCTTTTCCAATAGCCAGTGAAAGTTGCTGATCAGGTACAATTACAGTAGCTGTTTTTCTATTCTCAAAAAGCTTAACCGTTAGTACTTTTGCAGGGCTCAAAGAGTTGGTGATAAATATTTTATCATCATTACTCCATTTTATTATGTCAATTTTTTCATCATTGATTTCAAAAAGTATTGATTTAATACGGGCACCTCTGTCACCAATACAGGCACCCACAGGATCTATTCTTTCATCTTTGGAATGAACCGCAACTTTGGTACGTTTTCCAGCTTCGCGTGCAATATATTTTATTTCAACCAATCCTTCATGTATTTCTGGAACTTCCAATTCAAATAGGCGTTTTAACAGTTCAGGATGTGTTCTTGAAACATATATTTTGGGTCCTTTGGAAGTTTTCCTTACTTCAATCAAATAAATTTTAATTCTCTTTCCCTTATAATAATCTTCATTTCTAATTTGCTCATTAGGTAAAAGCAGAGCTTCAGTTTTCCCTAAATCAATAATAACATTTTTGTGCTCTATTCTTAGAATTGTTCCGGTAACAATATCTCTTTCTTTATCAATATATTTATCATAAATTACATTTCGTTCAGCTTCCCTGATTTTTTGGACAATAACTTGTTTTGCAGTCTGTGCAGCTATTCTTCCAAAATCTTTTACAATTGTTTCGATGAGTATTTCATCACCAATTTTATAGCTTTCCTTATCTTTTTTATTTAATTCATCAAAGGATACTTCATTTATCGAATTTTTCACATCTTTAACAACTACTTTTCTATAAAATACTTTGATTTCTCCGGTATCTTTGGACATTTTTGTCTCCAGGTTACCCACATTGTTGCTATAATTTTTTTTATAAGCTGAAGATAAGGCAGATTCAATCGCCTTTATAATAATATCCTTGGATATCTCTTTTTCTTTTTCAATTTCATCTAAAACAACTATTAATTTTTTATTCATTTATTTTCCTACTCCCTCTTATTCTGGTACAATCAATTATAAAACAAAAGAGTGGTTTGAATACCACTCTTTTCAGGAGAACGTTCTATTCTTTAACAATAAAATTATAACATATTAATATTTTTTTTGCAATATTTTTACATTTAAAAACAGAATTGAATATGTAGTAGAGAGGATTAGTTGCCTGGTTAGTTGTTTAATTAGCTAGCTAGCTAATTAAACAATCAAAGAATGAGAAATAAAATATCACGCTAAGGTTTACATTATGCCATTCATATAATCTTTATTAATTTCTGATAGTTTAACCCTAACCAGATCACCTTTTTCCCCATAAAAATCAGGGATACATACTTTAATGTAATTATTAGTAATACCGTATGCTTCAACATTTCCCGTTTGGCTTATTTTTACAGATTCGACCAGTATATTTTTAACCTCTCCGATATTTTCTTCTCTGAAAGTTAAAAACAGTTTATCTGATAATTTTAATAATCGTTTTATTCTCATTTTCTTGATAGGGTAATCTACTTTATTTATTAATAAATTAGAAAGGCATTCACGCCGATCCGAGTAAGGAAATACATGTAATTTTGAAAATTTAATGTTTTTTATATAATGAAATGCATGATTGAAACTATTTTCATCTTCCTCAGGGAATCCCACCATAACATCCGTGGTAATTGATATTTTTGGTATTCTTTTTCTTATTTTTTTGATATTATCTGAGAAGAAAGACAAATTATAGGGTCTGTTCATTAATTTCAATATTTTATCACTACCGCCTTGTAGAGGTATATGTAAATGAGGACACATTTTTGGATATTTTCTGAAAATATCAATAAGCTCATCGTCAATATTTATAATTTCAATTGAACTTAAACGAATTCTTTCAATCTTTACACAACGATCAATGATATGAGAGATTAATTGTGCCAGATTAATATTGTTATCTGAAAAATCATGACCATAAGTTCCCAGATTAATTCCCAGCAGAACTACTTCTTTTATTCCTTTTTCGCTAAGAAAGAGAATTTCTTTTAATATGTCTTCCGGATTTCTACTTCTTTGCGGTCCTCTTACATAAGGTATCTTGCAGTAAGTACAGAAATTATTACAACCATCTTGAATTTTGACAAAAGAACGGGTATGTAATCCGATATGTTTTTTAGAAAGAGTATCATATTTTTTGACATTTTTTATGGGTTTTACATTAATAACCGGGAAGATATTTCTTGTATTTTGAAGATATTTAAGGATATGATTTTTTTCACTGTTTCCCAGTATAAAATTTATGCCTTCAATTTCCCTTAATTCAGGGCTATATGACTGAGCAGAACAACCTGTAACAATGATTTTAGCCATTTCATTTTGTTTTATGGCTTTTCTGATCATCTGTCTGGATTTTCTTTCAGCCTCCCCTGTAACTGTACAGGTATTAATGATATAAATATCAGCTTTTTCCTTAAAATTTACAATCTGAAAATTATGTTCCTGAAGCAAATTAAGAAGTGACTCTGTTTCGTATTGATTCACTTTACAGCCAAGTGTCTTAATAGCAATTTTTATTATAAGAGGCCTCCTGTTTTTATTTTAATTACTTAAATAATGATAATTAAAAATAGACATGGCAAAGATAGCTGCTGTTTCACTTCTGACAACACGTTTTCCCAAGCTTGCCGAAATTATATTAGCTTTTTTTGCAGATACTATTTCTTCTTTTGAGAATCCTCCCTCCGGACCAATCAAATAAATTATTTTTGAGGATTTAGTATTTTTTTTTAATACCTTTTTTAATGGTTTAGTATTTTCATCTTCCCAAAAGATCAAAGGTAGATCATAGGTAACTGTTTGCCGAATTAGTTCCTGAAATTGGATGATAGGATGAATGTCAGGTAATAATATCTTTATCAATAATTTCAATTTTTGCGATATATTTTTTCTTTTCATCAATATTTTCCGGTGAAGTAAAAAAAAGGGGCATTATTTCAATTTTTACCTTTCTTTGTTTATAGTATATATTTTATATAAAGGCATCTTTTATTTTATCAAAAAAACCTTTTTCACCAATTTTGTTCATATTTTCCCCATCCAGATTAGCATATTCAAATAAAAGTTTTTTCTGTTGCTGGCTCATTGTATTTGGGATTTGAACAATGATTTTTACATACTCATTTCCTCTATGTTTGGTACCGATTTTATAAATACCATTACCTTTCAGTCTGAACACTGTGCCTGACTGGGTTCCAGCAGGTATTTTCATGGTAACATTATCTTCAAGGGTTGGAACGCT
>CAZMLS010000003.1:22610-31963 GCA_964567215.1 uncultured Atribacterota bacterium
CCACTACCTTTGCATTTTTGGCACGTTTCCCAGGTTGGTATTTCGATTTTTGTTTCTTTTCCAAAAGCAGCATCGTGAAAACTTACTTTCAAATTATATCTTAAATTAGCTCCTTTTCGGGAACGGGCTGCACCAGCCTGTCTTCCTGTTCTGCCGCCGAAAAACGACTCAAATACATCGCCAAAATCTCCAAAATCAGAAAATCCTCTACCCTGAAAATCCCTGGAATTAAAACCACCTACGCCATCAGCCGAACCATACTGGTCATATCTCGCTCTTTTTTCCGGATCACTGATCACTTGATATGCCTCGTTTATTTCTTTAAATTTTCCCTCAGCTTCCTTATTGGATGAATTTCTATCCGGATGATACTTAAGCGCCAGAGTTCTAAAAGCTTTCTTTATTTCATCAGTTGAAGCGTTCTTTTCAACTCCTAATGTTTCATAATAATCATTTTTTGCCAATTACTTTACCCCTTTATTTAGTCGCTAGCGAATAGTTATTAGTAGTAAAAATACCAATAAATTACAAAATGCTTCAATTAACTGATTAACCTATTTACCAATTAACCTATTGAAAATGCAGTTACAAGTTACAAATAATTCTGTCATTGCGAACAAAGCGACGCGGCAATCCTATTGCTTTTTTTATATCTCATAACTTGCAAGTTGTAAATGGTAGGGACGTATCGCTTACGCCCCTACCATTAAATTGATCTTAATCTCTATATCTTAATTGGATAATTGGTAAATTGACAAATTGACAAAATAAATTAATCTTTTTTCTCGTCATCTTTTTCTACTTCAAAATCAGCATCAACGACTTTCTCTTCATCTTCTTTTTTTTGCTCTTCCTGCTGTTCATTGCCAGGAGCTTCTTTGGTTTGTTCTTGTTTTTGACTCTGTTCAGCTGCGGCTTTTTTATAAATTTCTTCCGCCATTTTATGAGATGATTCGGTTAATTTTTCGATACCGGATTTTATGTTTTCTAAATTATCTTCTTCCATGGCTTTCCGCAGACTTTTAATATTTTCTTCTATCTGAGCTTTTTCAGAATCACTGACCTTATCTCCGGTATCTTTTAGAGTTTTTTCTACTGAGTAAATCAAATTATCCGCTTTATTTTTATGTTCTATTTTTTCTTTTATATTTTTATCTTCTTCCGCATATTGTTCAGACTCTTTGATTTTTTTATCAATTTCCTCTTCATTTAATCCAGTTGATGCCGTAATGGTAATTTTCTGTTCTTTACTGGTTCCCAGATCTTTTGCCTTAACATTAAGGATTCCGCTAGCATCTATATCAAAGGAAACTTCGATTTGAGGCATTCCCCTTGGAGCAGGAGGAATTCCGACTAATTGGAATCTTCCCAGACTTGTATTGTCTTTAGACATAGATCTTTCACCTTGCAAAATATTGATATCTACCGCATTTTGATTGTCTGCGGCAGTTGAAAATATTTGGCTTTTGGAAGTAGGTATGGTTGTATTTCTCTCTATAAGCCTGGTAGAGACACCGCCTAAAGTTTCTATTCCTAATGACAATGGGGTAACATCAAGCAAAAGAACATCTTTCACATCACCTTTTAAAATCCCTGCTTGAATCGCTGCACCAATTGCTACTACTTCATCAGGATTGACGCCTTTATTCGCTTCTTTGTTAAAAATATTTTTTACGGTATCCTGAACCTTTGGCATTCTTGTCTGTCCACCAACCAGGATAACTTCATCTATATCTTCTGCTTTCAATTTTGCATCCCTTAAAGCTTTTAAGCATGGTTCTATAGTCTTTTCAACTAAATCGGCAGTTAACTGTTCTAATTTTGAACGGGTTAATTTAACATTTAAGTGCTTTGGCCCACTGGCATCTGCAGTAATAAATGGTAAATTAATATCGGTTTCCAAAGAAGAAGAAAGTTCACATTTTGCCTTTTCTGCTGCTTCTTTTAATCTTTGTAATGCCATCTGATCTTTTTTCAAATCAACTCCGTTTTCCTTTTTAAAACCATTAACCAGCCAATCAATGATTTTTAGGTCAAAATCATCTCCACCAAGAAAAGTGTTTCCATTGGTTGATTTGACTTCATATACACCTTCTTTTCCGATTTCCAGAATAGATATATCGAAGGTGCCTCCTCCCAGGTCGAACACGGCTACTTTTTCATCTTTTTTCTTTTCCAGGCCATAAGCTAATGCAGCTGCAGTTGGTTCATTAATAATTCTTAATACATTCATTCCGGCAATTTTACCGGCATTTTTAGTAGCTTCCCTCTGGTTATCATTAAAGTAAGCAGGAACAGTAATGACCACATCGGTCACTTTTTCTCCCAAGTGATCTTCAGCAGATTGTTTTAATTTTTGCAAAATCATGGCAGAAATTTCCTGAGTGCCATATTTTTTCCCATTTGCTTCTATTATTACTTCGCTATGTTCACCAGCAATCAGTTTAAAGGGTAAGAATTTCTTTGCCCTTTGTACTTCTTCATCATTATATCTTCTTCCGATTAATCTTTTAACTGAAGATATAGTATTGCTCGGGTTGGTAATCGCTTGTCTCTTTGCCAGCAAGCCTACCAACCTTTCTCCTTTTTTAGTAAACGCGACAATAGAAGGTGTTGTTCTTCCACCTTCAGCATTTTCAATGATGGTTGGTTTTCCACCTTCCATAGCGGCAACTACCGAATTAGTTGTTCCCAGGTCAATTCCTATTATTTTTCCCATTTCTTTTTCCTCCTATATGGTATTAAACCATTTTTATTTTTTTTCTTTAATTGATACAGCAACTTTTACCATTGCCGGTCTTAATATCCTCGATTTTATAGTGTAACCTTTTCTAAATTCTTCAGTGACAATATCTTCCGAATGTTTATCCGTTTCTTCTTTCATAACTGCTTCATGTTTAGAGGGATCAAATTTTTTATTAACGGATTCAATGGGTTTAACCCCTTCTTTATTCAACACATTATGAAATTCTTTTAAAATATTTTTTAATCCATGGCTAATAGCTTTAACATTTTTTTCTTTTTCAGTTGACTCCAAAGCTCTTTCTAAATTATCCACCACCGTCAATAGATTGCTTAATAAACCCTGATTAGCATATTCTATAAATTCTTTTTGTCTTTTTTCCTGACGTTTTTTGTAGTTGTCGAATTCTGCCTGCAATCTAATAAACTTTTCTAAAGTTTCTTTATAATATTGTTCATTTTTTTTAGCTACATTTTCAGCTTCTGTGAATTTTTCTTCCAGAGAAGTAATCTCTTTATCTTTATCTTTTTCTTTAATTGTCTTAAAAAGTTTTTTTTTGTTGATCAATTTTTGTTTTTTTTCCCCGGGTTTTTCTTTTATAGTTTGTGATTCGTATTTCTTTTCTTTATCAAACATTTTGCTCCCTCGAAAAAGTTTTATTCTAATAATCTGATAGTATTTCGCTTAATTTATCGGATATATATTCGGCAACAGATATCATTCTAGGATAATCCATTCTTGTCGGCCCTAATATCACAATTGCGCCGGCAGGTTTTCCTTTTATGTTATACTTGCTGGTTATTAAGCTGCAATTCTGTATTTCTCTCTGTTTGTTTTCTTTGCCGATAGTAACCTTGGTCCTGCCAAAATCCAATTCCTTTTTAATAATTTTTGCCAATATATTTTCTTCCTCTATAAACGACAAAATATAATTTAATTGATCCATCTTTTTAAATTCAGGTTTTTTCATAATATTTATTCTTCCATCAAGATATATTTTACTTTCCAACCATTGGAAATCAAAACATTCCTTTAGAAAATTATGTATATAGTTAAATCTTATTTGAAAAGATAGAAATTTTTCCAGTTTATCAATTAATATGGAATTCAAATCAATCAGATTTATTTCTTTTTTTTCTAATTCGCTATTAATGTAATTAGATAGATAATTTAAAATTTCTTTGTCTATTTTTCCGGAAAGACTGATTATTTTTTGGTAAACCATGCCAGAATCGGTGATAATTATAGCAAGGATTCGATGGTTTCCTATAGTAACAAACTGAATGCGCTCTACAAGATTGTTATAAATTATTGGACTTATTACAACACCAATATTATTGGTCAGCTTGGATAATAGCAAGGAAGTATTTTTCATCGTTTCTTCTAATTCCCTGCTTTTCCTATAAATACCAACGATTAACTCTTTTTCTTTATTGTCCAAATATTTCTTCTGCATTAAATGGTCTACATAAAACCTGTAACCCTTGTCGGTCGGAATTCTCCCTGCAGAAGTATGAGGATGCCATAAATAATCATACTTCTCCAGTATGGAAAGTTCGTTTCTTATGGTTGCAGAACTAAGATTCAGGTTATATTGACTCGCAAGAATACTTGAACTTACCGGTTCAGCAGTTGTAATGTAACGATGCATAACTGCTGATAATATTAATTTCATTCTTTCGTTTAATTCCATTATTTGCCTCTTTTAGCACTCTCATAGTGAGAGTGCTAATTTCCTTAAATAAGATATCACTATAGGTCATATTTGTCAAGATTTAGCCAAAATATTTTTTATTTTATTAAAAAAATAAAAACTGATTAAAACCCGAAAAATACATAAAATAGTAATAGTCCAGATAGTTAGCCCAATAAGAATATTTTTGGCTTTTAGAAAAAAATATAACTGATTTTTACAGGGTTTATAATGGTTATTTTATTTTCGTTTAAGTTTACAGCATGCATTAAACAATAAACTCTTCAAAAACCTTATTAGCTAAAAATATACCTTTTTCACTTAGCCGGAAAGAACAGCTATCCTCATCAATTAATTTAGATTTTTTTAACTCTTCAATTTGCCGGCCGAATAACGGATGAAGTTTTATTTTGAAACGTTGATAAAATTTTTCGTAATTAACACCCTCTTTGGTTCTTAGCCACAGGATTATGGTTTCTGACATCTTTTTCTTCAGAGAAAGCCTTTCCCCTTGCTCTATTGGTAATTTTCCTTTTGATAAACTTTGGATATAGTCATCAGGTTTTTTTATATTTCCATACCTATAACCATTAATATACGAAAAAGCCCCTGCTCCTATACCAAGGTAAGGCAGGTTATTCCAGTAAATTTGGTTATGAACGGAACGTTTTTCGGGAAGTGCAAAATTTGATATTTCATAATGTTCATAATAATTCTTCTTTAAATAATTAATAGCCCATTGAAACATTTCAAATTCGATATCTTCAAAAGGTAGATTTAGAAGATTTTTTTGAGCGTCCAGGTAAAATTTTGTTCCCGGGCTAATGGTCAAGCCGTAAATGGAAATATGTTCAGGCCTTAAATCAACCGCTTTGCATAAGGTCGTTTGTAGATCTTCCAGTGATTGATCAGGCAATGCATACATGATGTCAAGATTAATATTACAAAAACCCGCTTCCCTTGCCTGAAAATAGGAACGAATAATATCCTCGCTTGAATGTATTCGTCCGATTCTTTTCAATATTGTGTCATTGAAGCTCTGCCCACCCAGACTTAATCTATTAATTCCGGATTGAAAAAGAATTTCTATTTTTTTTCTATCAATAGTTCCCGGATTAGCTTCAATGGTTATCTCTATAGGATTTGTAGTTTCAAAATGACTTCTGCAATATTTTAGTAGATTATAGATTGCGAAACCGGAAAGCACTGTGGGAGTCCCTCCGCCAAAATATATGGATTTCAATAGAATATCCTTATATTTTTTGGAGTAAATATTTATTTCTTTATATAAAGCATGCATGTAATTTTTTATAATTTGTTTTTCCGGCAAAGGATAAGAATTAAAATCACAATAAGGACATTTTGACCGGCAAAAAGGCAAATGTACATATAAACCCAAATCCATGACTTTCACCTATTCTATTTTTAATATTCCCAAAAAAGCCTCCTGAGGAATTTCTACTTTACCTAATTTTTTCATTCTCTTTTTCCCGGCTTTTTGTTTCTCCAAAAGTTTTCTTTTTCGAGTAATATCTCCGCCATAACATTTAGCAATAACGTCTTTCTTTAATGCTTTAATCGTTTCTCTTGCTATGATCCTACTTTCAATGGTAGCCTGAATTGGTACTTCATACATTTGACGTGGAATAATTTCCTTTAATTTTTCTACTATTTTTCTACCCCGGGAATATGCTTTGTCACTATGGATTATAAAAGACAAGGCATCTACAATATTATGGTTCACCATGATTTCCACCTTTTGTAAATCGGATGCCATGTATCCGCAGATTTCGTAATCCAGAGAAGCATACCCGCTACTTTTTGATTTTAATTTATCATAAAAATCCAAAATAATCTCGCTTAAAGGTATCTGGTAATCCAATTTAGCTCGTTTTTCATCCAGATATTCCATATTTTTAAATTGTCCTCTTCTGTTTTGTAGTAATTCCATAATCCCACCGATATATTTACTGGGAGAGATAATGATTAATTTAACATAGGGTTCTTCAACTTTTTCTATTTCCATCTTCGATGGAAATGAAGACGGATTACTCACATTCAATATTTCATTATTTTTAGTGGTAATTCTATACATAACACTTGGAGTGGTAGCAATCAGATTGATATCATATTCTCTCTCCAATCTTTCCTGGATGATTTCCAAATGCAATAGACCTAAAAAACCACACCTGAATCCAAAACCCAATGCCTGTGATGATTCCGGTTCTGTAAAGAGAGATGAATCGTTTAGTTTTAATTTTTCCAAGGCCATTTTGAGATTTCCATATTCTTTATTATCGATTGGATAGATACTGCAAAAAACCAGGGGCGTGACTTTTTTGTATCCAGGCAATCTATTTTGGGCAGGATTACTCATATTGGTGATGGTATCCCCTACTCTGACATCTTTAATATCCTTAAAACCGGCAATAATGTATCCTACTTCCCCTGCACTTAATTTTTTCGTAGATTTCATTTTTGGGTGAAAAATACCAACTTCATTTACTTCATATTTTTTTTGATTTGACATGGTAATAATGCTTGTATCCGGTTTTACTGAACCATCAACAATTCTAACATAGACAATAGTTCCTTTATAAGGGTTATAGACAGAATCGAATATTAATGCTTTTAAAGGATTATCCGGACTTCCCTCCGGTGGTGGAATCCTTTCAACAATAGCTTCAAGTATTTCACAGGTTCCTATATTTTCTTTTGCACTGGCCAAAATAACCTCTTCAGTCTTTAATTTTAATTCAGATATAGCAAATAATTCCTTAATAACTTTTTCGGGATCGGATGTCTTTAAATCAATCTTGTTGATTATCGGTACTATCTTTAGTTCATTTTTGAAAGCAAGAGAAACATTTGCTATAGTTTGCGCCTGCACTCCCTGAGTTGCATCTACAACCAGCAAAGCTCCCTCGCATGCTGAAAGGCTCCTGGATACTTCATAGGAAAAATCTACATGTCCCGGAGTATCAATTAAATTCAAAATATAGTTTTGCTTATTTTTCGCCCGGTACTGCATTCTTACCGCTTTTGATTTAATGGTAATACCCTTCTCCCTTTCCAATTCCATATCATCTAATACTTGTTCCCTTTTATCCCTTTCTGAAATAGTTCCGGTATACTCCAACAACCTGTCTGCTATGGTTGATTTTCCATGGTCAATATGAGCTATGATTGAAAAATTTCTTATATTATTAGTAAAATCATCTTCTTTTGTCATTTTTTACTTTATGCCTCTTAAAATATTTTTAATATTCTTCAATTGACTAATTTCTTTAATGCCAAGTAAGTGGCAACTTAATAAATATATTGCACTTCCTCCAAAAATTGAAGCCGTTACTTGTAAGAATTGTCCTGTCTTATAATTCAAATCTAATAAATTTCCCAAATAATGATTGATGGCGTAACAAGATATCCCCAAAAGTATAGCAGAAAATATTATTTTTTCTATAAAAATTAAATATTTTTTTATTTCAAAAATGCCTACTTTTTTCTGTATCATCTTTATTAATAATACCATATTTAATACTGATGCAATAGATGTTGCCAAAGCCAATCCTGAATGAGCCAGATATTTTACCAAAATTAAATCTAAAATGATATTAATAATAACAATATAGACACCGATTTTTACAGGACTCTTCGAATCTTTCATGGCGTAAGAAGCCATGGTGATTAATTTCACACTCGTAAAAGCAAATAATCCCATGGAATAATATAGCAAAGCATCTGCTGTCATAATTGACGCAGTTTTTGTAAACAATCCGTGTTCATATATTAAACGAATGATGCTTTTATTCAAAACCATTAAACCGATTGAGGACGGTATAATAATCATTAGCATTATCTTTAATCCAAATAACAATGTTTTTTTTAATTCAGCAATATTATCAGCAGCAGCAAATTTAGATAAGGTCGGAAATATCGCTGTTGAAATGGCAATGCCAAACGCACCCAGGGGAAATTGTACCAATCGATTAGCATAATAGAGAGCTGAAATGCTTCCATCAATCAAATGGGAGGCAATGATTTTATCCACTACAACATTGATTTGGGTTATAGCTAATCCTAACACTGCCGGGATTAGCAACTTCATAAATCTTTTCATGCCGGGATCTTTTAAATTTATAAGAAATTTATATTTTATTTTATTCTTTTTTAATTCCGGTATTTGTATTATAAATTGACCTATCCCTCCGATAATGACCCCAACAGCCAGACTAAAAATTCCCAATTTTAAACTTAATAAAAAGGCAAACAGAATCATAGAAATATTCAGCATTGCCGGTGACAACGCAGGCATTAAAAAATGGTCAAATGAGTTTAATATCCCCATGAACAAAGCAGCGATGGCAACAAATCCAATATAAGGGAACATCATTCTGGTTAAATTAACCGTTAATTCAAATTTATAAGGATTAGCTTTAAAACCTACAGCAATAATGTTAATTAGTACGGGAGCTGCCCATATACCTAAAAATATTACAATAATCAACATTATGATCAATATACTTAAAACATTATTGGCAAAATATTCAGCTTTTTTTTTATTGTTCTTCGCTAGAAAATCAGTAAATATAGGGATAAAAGCAGAATTTAATGCTCCTTCTCCCAGAAATATTCTCATCAGGTTTGGTATCATAAAAGCAACAAAAAAAGCGTCGGTTTCAATCCCTGCTCCAAATCTATTAGATATTACGATTTCTCTTCCTAAACCTAATATTCTACATAATACGGTAGCAGCAATTACAATCCCAGCGTATTTAATTATTTTTTGCTTTGTTTCCAATGCGCCGATTCTCCTATGAGCATATTATAACATATAGTAAAAACAGTATCGAGCCTTAAGGTAAACTTTTGTGCCAGGCACCAGAGTTGTCATTAAGGTAACCTTTTGTGCCAGGC
>CAZMLS010000003.1:32063-41339 GCA_964567215.1 uncultured Atribacterota bacterium
TATTTTCTTTATTTTTATCTTCTTTTCAGCTGGTTTTTTTTCTACAGGTTTTACTTTTTTTACAACATCTGCAGATTTTTTTTCTTCTACTGGTTTTGTTTCTTTCGTTACAATCTTTGCAGCTACCTTTTCTTCTTTAACAGGTTTTTCCTTTTTTGCTACGGCTTTTTTGTTTTTTGCAACGGCTTTTATCTTTTTTGTTTTTTGAACTTCTTCCTTATCAGCCTTTTGCTTTTTAGGAACAGCAATTCCTAAAGCATTTAATTTCTTTGCTAATCTTGATTTATTACGAGAAGCTTTATTTTTCGAAATAACACCTTTGCTGGCAGCTTTATCTAAAACCGAAACAGTTTCCACAAAACTCTTTCCTGCTTCTTCCCCCTTGTTTTCGGTTAAATCAATCACATAATTTTTAATGCTTTTTTTAATTTTAGATTTAATAGAAATATTTCTCAAATGACTTTTCGCGGCAGTCTTAACTCTCTTTTTAACAGATTTTGTAATGGGCATATTAATTTCCTCTCCACATTATATTTATTTGCTTGGTAAATTTTATCACTAATTAAATTCAAAAGCAAGTAAATAATTCAGCAATTTGCCAATGTACCGATTAAATTAGTCTCGAGTATTGAGTATATAGTATCGAGTTAAAATAATACAAAGAAATAAATAGAAAATAATCCAACTAAATAATTCATCAATTATATTAGTCGTTAGTGAATTGTGAATAGTCGTTAGCAAAAAAAATGCGAAAAATAAAATAAGATAATTCAATTGGCAGCCGGAACGTTTATTCTACAGAAAGAGGGAGACTATACTCTGGGCTCCTCTTTTATTTTTCTTTCTTAACTCGATACTTTATACTTGATACTATATACTGTTTAAATGCCAATAGACAGGCGGAACGCCTGTCCTACGGAAGGAGTGGATACTATATACTGTTCTTCTTTCCACAATTAATTATATTAACAACTAATTCCTCTAATACTATTGAAGGATTTTTTGCACTATTTTTCAGTTCTAAATCTGCAAATGTTAATAATTCATAAGCATTAAATATTTCTTTAAAAGAATATTTTTTAGCTTGTTTAATCAACTTTTCAATGATAAAATCCGGCAATTTCAAACTTTGTTTCATCGTATTAAAATCTCTTTTATCCTCAGTTAGAAGTTTTGTTTGAAAAATTAATTTAATCTGTCTATGTATCATTGCCAATATCGATAAGTGATGCATACTACTGTTATTTAACTTCACTATACCATCAATTGCATTTTCTAAATTTTTTTCACCAATGTCATCTAATATATTAAAAATGTTCAGTGATTCAGATCCACCTATTGCTCCAAATATGTCCTCTTTGTGAACGATTTTTTTACCCTGTGTATAAATATCTATTTTTTCAATTTCATTAAAAAGCTGACTCAAATTTGAATGAGTCATAGACTTTAAATAGTAAAGAGCATCCTCAGTGATTTTCTTATCATTTATTTTGAATCTTGCTTTAATCCACATATTGATTGTTTTTCTATCTGTAACTTCAAAATTGACTACGTCCCCTTTATCTTTCACGATACTAACCATATTTTTATCAGGCTTATCATCTTCATAAACAATTATCAATCTGGTAAACTCTATTTCGTTATTCCAATGACTGAGGTAATCAATTAGTTTTTCTCTATTTATTTTATTAATTTTTCCTGCTCTTTTAATGAGTACCATTTTTTGTTTTGAAAAAAAAGGTATGTTTTGCAATTCTTCAATTATCTCATTCGTTGTTGTTTTCTCCCCATAAAAAGTCTTACAATTTATATCTTTTAATGGAGAATCAATAGATTTTTCGATCATTTTTTTTATAATATTTTCCTTTAGATAATTTTCTTTTCCATGGAATAGATAAAGGTTTTTTAAATTGTTCCTTTTAATGTCGTTCAATATATCTCGGTAATGAAGCACTTTCTTACTAGCCATTTTTTAATACCTCCTTGATGTTTTTACAAAATAATCATCGCCATCTGTTTCGATTATTACCGTTCCGTTTAAATCTGTTCGTAATACCTTTATCCCGTTCTCTTCCAACCGGCTAATTACTTTGTCTGAAGGATGTCCAAAATTATTCTTACCTGTGGTAATCACTGCAATCGCCGGACTCACTTTATTTAAAAATTTCAAATTAGTTGAAGTAGAACTACCGTGGTGACCAACTTTCAATACATCGCTGTTTAAAATATTTCCCCAAGCTAACATGCCTATTTCCGCTTCTTTTTCAACATCTCCGGTAAAAAGAAAATCAGTATTCTTATAAGATAATTTTAACACAATTGAATTATTATTTAAATCTGAATCATCATTAATCTTTTCTTTATTGGAGGGTGGATTGAGAATCAGCATTTCCGTAAACCGATTTATCTTAAAATAGTCCCCTGCCACCGTATGATGATAAGGAATTTCCTTTTCGTCGATAATTGAAAGAAATTCTATATATTCCGGAATATCGCAACTAATCCTGTTGTCCATAACCATATCAACATTAAATTCTTTCATCACCGGAAGTAAACCCTCCAAATGATCCAGGTGAGGATGTGATAACATCAAAACATCTATGTCATGCACGCCAATTCTTCGCAAATAAGGAATCAATATATTTTCACCAACATCAAATTCACTTCGAGGAGACCCTCCTCCATCTATCAATATATTAAAGTGATTCGGTGCTTGTATAAAAATGCAATCTCCTTCGCCAACATTAATATAATGAACTTTAAGATCATTTTCTAAAAAAATCATATTTACCAAAATGATCGAAAATAGGGTCACAAGAATTACAACCGCAATTTTTCCCCTGAATTTTTTAAAATATTTTAACTTGAAGTATGTTTCCACAAAAATTATTAGCAATAAATAATATAAAACAATCATTATTATCGAAGGTTGTCCTATATAAAAAAATGAAAATGGCAAAGAAGAAAAACCTTTAACCGTTAAAACCATTAATCTTAATAACCAGTAACCGATAAATGCTGTCATTCCTGCTAATTGAATGCTCAATAAACCTATGAAAAATGTAAAAAATCCTAAAATAACCACAATGCCTGCCAGAGGAATGACGAATATATTAGCAATGATGGAAATAATAGAAACTTTATTAAAAAAATATGCAGATAAAGGAAATACTCCCAACCATGCAGCAAAGGAGAGTGATAATGCATTGTCAACCCATCTTATTTTAGAAGAAAATATTGATCTAATCACCGGTACCAGATAAATTATAAAAAAGGTAACAAAAAAAGATAACAAAAATCCGGAATCATATAAAGTTAACGGATTGATTAGCAAAATAATCAAGGCAGCAAAAAATAAAGAATTAAATACATTTCTATTCCTATCTATCATTTTTCCAATAATCAATATAGAAAACATAATGGTAGCTCTCATTACCGAAGGACGAAATCCGCTAACAGAAACATATGAAGCGAGCAAGATAAGGACAAAAATATATTTAGTTTTTTTTGGAATTCTGAGCATTCCAAAAAGGAGTATAAGAAATCCGGCTATAATTCCTACATGTAAACCTGAAACCGCTAAAATATGCATGACTCCTGCATCAATAAAAGTATCTATTAAAGCCCGGGGAACAAAAGATTTTTCTCCCAGCATCATACCTATCAACAAATAATTGTAAGGTTCCGGAAATGTATTGGTGATAATATTTTTTATCTTGTCCCTGGTTCTGAGAGAAAATATTATCAGTGGGTTAATTTCTTCTTTACCAATAGTTCTTACGTCGTGGCTTAACCAAACATTCATGCAAGAAAAAATATTCTTTTGTGCAAGATACAATTCATAATCAAAATCCCCAAAATTACCCGGTTCCATAGGCCTTTTTAATATACCCTTAATTGTGAGTTCATCTCCATATTCATATTTCTCATTTACATCGTATATGTTTAGAAGAAATAATCCGCTCGTTTGTATTTTTTGGCCATTATTGACTACATAATTTGCTTTAATTTTTAAAGATAATTTATTATTGTCAGGATAACATTTTTGATCTAAAACGGTACCGATAACAGTTATTTTATTTTCGCTGACATAATTTGTAATATGATGGTTTTCCGGAGGTTTGTTGTGAAGGTTTACATTAAAAATTCCAATCAAGATAAAGAGAATGAAAAATAAGATGGTGGTAATCTTCCATTGTTTAAGATAACTTATAATCGCCAGTATCAGTAAGGTAGATAAAATAAAAAATAGTAGAAATAAGTCAAAATTAATCGAACTTCCAAATAATATCCCTGAAATATATAAGAACAATATAACAGGCAATGGCCTGATATGATCACATATACTACTTAAGGACAAGTTTTTTAATATACGCAAATTAGATCTTTTATTCCTTCAAACTTTTTTTCACCAATTCCGGAGACTTCTTTTATGTCATCTATCGTTTCAAATGATCCATTTTGATTGCGATAAGTAATAATCTTCTCTGATAAAACAGGGCCAATCCCCGGTAGACTTTGTAAAGCATTAGTATTAGCCATGTTTATATTTATTTTATTTGAAGAATTAAAAGAATTTGCGGAATAGGGTGATTCGTTGGGAGCAAAAACAATATTCTTATCTTGTTTATCAGGGTCTGGAGAGATGATAAAAGGGACAATAATTTTTTGACCATCATGAATAAAGGCTGCCAGGTTAATTGCATCGAGATTGGCATCTTCTGTTGCTCCTCCTGCAATTTCAATGGCATTGATAACCCGGTCTTTTTCTTCTAATTGATAAACACCCGGATTTTTTATAGCACCAACTATATGCACAATCATGGGTATTTTTTCTACTATTTTTGGTTCATTTTTATCGCTATCTTCTGTGTAGGGAACCACTTCAAGAGTTTCTTTAAAATAATAATTTCTATACAGCAGGCTTCCCAAGCCTATAATAATTAATATCAACAAAACAATTATGGCAATTTTCTCTTGACTGGAAAGATTCAATCTATTATTTCTCCTATATCAACAATTGCTGAAATAATTTAATACAAATACTATAAGAATATTTTTTAGTTTTTTTCTTCTTTTTTATTTTTTTGAAAGTACTCTTTGGCTTCCCCCACAGTATGCAAAGAACCGGTAATACAAATAAGGTCATCTTTTTTTGCTTTTTTTAACGCAAGCTCAATAGCAAGAAAAATATCTTTTTCAACAAATATATTCTTCTTATCCTTGTAATGAGAAATTTCCCCGGCTAATACTTTCGAAGAAGTTGCCCGTTGACTCTTCATCATGGTGACAATAACGATATCACTCATGGGTGTAATTATTTCTATCATCTTTGAATAATTTTTATCCGAAAAGATAGCCAATATAAGAATCAATTTATTATATTTAAATATCTCTTTAAGTGCATTTTTCACAACCCTTATGCCACTTGGATTATGAGCCCCATCCAACAGGATAGTAGGATTTTTTTTAACAATCTCTAATCTACCTTCCCATTTTAAGTTCTTTAAACCTTTAATGATTGCCCGCCTGGAGACATCTATCCCTTTGTACCGGAGTGCTTGTATGGTGGTAATAGCCAGGGCGGCATTTTCCGCTTGATGTTTACCCAATAATGGCGTATAAAGCTCATTATAATTTTCAAAAATACCGAAATAATCAAAGATAATTCCATTGATGTCAAATTTTATTATCTTATAATTCGCTTCTTTTCCAAGAGAAATAATTCTGGATTTCTTTTCTCCAGCGATTCTTGCAATAACTTTTCCGGCTTCTTTATATTGATGGGTATTTACCACCAATCCATCTTGTTTTATAATTCCTGCCTTTTCTTTGGCAATTTCCTCAAGACTATTACCTAATCTATCCATATGGTCAAAATCTATATGCGTAATAACTGAAATTAAAGGCTCGCAGATATTGGTAGCATCCAATCTTCCTCCCAGACCTACTTCTAAAACTATAAAATCAACTTTTTCTTCATAAAAATAAAGAAAGGTCATGGCAGTAATAACTTCAAAAAAAGTAGGATGATTGCAATCATGTACTTTTTCTACATTTTTAACGTGTGGCTTAATTTTTTCTACCAGTTCGCAGATTTTATTCCTGGTTATTCTGCGATTGTCTATTTTAATTCTTTCAGTAAAATCCACAAGATGTGGTGAAGTAAAGAGTCCAACCTTGTAACCTTCAGACTGCAATATCGAACTGATAGTAGAAACCGTTGAACCTTTTCCGTTGGTTCCTCCTACATGAATTATTTTTATATTTTTTTGAGGGTTACCCAAAGATTCAAGCAATTCCCTGATATTGTTTAGCCCTAATTTAATACCATATTTAGTTAAATTGTAAATATAATCCAAGGCCTGATCATATGTTATCATAACTACCTCAGATTTTGTAAATTATTTTGTAGTCTTTCCTTTATGCTTCTTAATTCATTGGCTTTGCTTTTTTCTTTTTGAATAATATCATCAGGAGCCCTATTTAAAAAATCTTGGTTGCTGAGTTTCTTTGATGCAATATCGAGTTCATTTATAATCTTTTTCAGTCGCTTCTCCAAACGTTTTATTTCTTCATCGATATCTATTATACCCTTTAACGGGATAAATATTTCCATACCTTCTAAAACACCTGTCGCTGAAAATTCAGGTTTTTCAATATGTTTTCCAATATTAACTGATTTTGTCTTTATCAGGCTTTTTATATAATAAAGATTATCCTTGATTAATTTTAATTTATCGTCATCACCAATATTTAAAAGTATTTCTATTTCCCGACTGTAGGGAATATTCATGTCTGATTTAATATTTCTGATGGTCTTTACGATATCCATAATTTTTATCATATTTTTTTCTATATCATCATCAATACTTTTTTTATCTATTTTTGGCCAGGGAGCAATCATGATGCTTTCACCTTTATGAGGAAGTTTTTGCCATATCTCTTCAGTGATAAATGGAGTGAACGGATGTAAAAGCCTCAATATATTTTCAAGCGTATACCATAAAACATATTGAGTTGTTTCTTTCTCGAATTTATCCTGTTTCTTGTATAATCTTGGTTTTATAAATTCCACATACCAATCGCAAAATTCATTCCACACAAATTCATAAATCGTTTTTACCGCTTCTCCATAATTGTATACTTCGAGATAATCGGATGTTGATTTTATTGTTCTATTCAATCGTGATAGAATCCATTTGTCTGCCAGGGTCATTTTTAGTTTTTTTCTATCAATTTTATTTAAATCAAAATCCTTTAAATTACTTAGTGTAAACCTGGAAACATTCCATATCTTATTGGTAAAATTTCTGAAGCCCTTTATCCTTTCTTCTGATAAACAGATATAATTTCCCTGTATGGTTAAAGAAGCAAGAGTGATACGTAATGCATCAGCACCAAATTCATCTACAATTGTCAATGGATCAATTACATTTCCTTTTGATTTGCTCATTTTTTTGCCTTTGGCATCCCTAATCAATGGATTTATGAAAACCTGTTTAAAAGGCACATCTCCTCCAAATTTCAATCCCAGCATAATCATGCGGGCAACCCAGAAGAAAATGATATCAAAACCTGTTACTAAAGTAGAAGTGGGATAAAAACACTTCAGATCATCTGTTTTTTCCGGCCATCCCAACGTCGAAAAAGGCCAAAGTCCGGAACTGAACCAGGTATCCAATACATCTGTATCTTGTTTGAGGTTTTTACTGCCGCATTTTTCGCATGTTTCCGGATCTTTCTCCGTAACATTTAAGGCTCCGCAGTCCTGACAATACCAAACCGGTATACGGTGTCCCCACCATAATTGACGTGAAATACACCAATCTCTAATATTTCTCATCCATTCATAATATACTTTTGTCCATCGAACCGGGGTAAATTTTATTTTACCTTCTTCTACTGCCTTGATTGCCGGTTCAGCAAGATCTTTTATTTTTACGAACCATTGTTTTGAAAGATAGGGTTCAATCACCGTATCGCATCGATAACAATGTCCTATTGAATGATTATAATCTACTATTTTAAGTAAATATTTCTTTTGTTTTAATTCTTTAAGCAGTTTACTTCTGCAATCCAAAACTGTTAATCCCTGATATTTACCTGCATTCTCATTCATGGTTCCGTCATTGTTTAGAAGGTTAATTTCTTCCAATTTATGTCTTCTGCCCAATTCAAAGTCATTGAGATCATGTGCCGGAGTAATCTTTACTGCCCCTGTTCCAAATTCGGGATCAACATATTCATCTGCTACAATCAATAATTCTCTCCCCACTATGGGTAATATTGCTGTTTTTCCAATATATTTTTCATATCTTGTATCTTTCGGATTTACCGCTATCGCTGTATCCCCCAGCATGGTTTCCGGACGAGTAGTCGCAACGGTTATCAGTTCCTCAGAATCTTTTAAGGGGTAATTTATATAATAAAGATTGGCATTTTCCTCCCTTGATTCCACTTCAATATCTGCAATAGCAGTTTGACAACGAGGACACCAATTTACGACATAATTTTCCCGATAGATCAATCCTTCATTATAAAGTTGAACAAACACTTTTCTTACTGCTTTGGATAAACCATCATCCAATGTAAAACGGAGTCTCGACCAATCACATGAAAAACCTAATTTTTTTAGTTGTTCTACAATATTGTTTCCGTATTTTTCCTTCCATTGCCACACTTTTTCCTGGAATTTTTCTCTTCCCAAATCTTCTTTGCTTTGACCATTCTTAGCAATTTCTCTTTCCACCACATTCTGGGTGGCAATGCCTGCATGATCAGTTCCCGGTAACCAGAGTGTATTGAATCCTTCCATCCTCTTCCACCTAATCAATATGTCTTGAAGTGTATTATTTAATGCATGACCAATATGTAAAGAACCGGTAACATTCGGAGGTGGAATAACTATAGAATAATAATTGTTCTTGTCCTTATTATCTTTTGGATGAAAATATCCTTTTTCTACCCAGAAATTATACCAATTCTTCTCAGATTCTTCTGGGTTATATACGGTTAACATTTCTGTCTGGTTATTTTTCATTTTTATTACCTCCACTTACAAATATAAAAGACTCCTTGATTTTCCTAAAGGACGAAAGGAGTCTTTTCGCGGTACCACCTAAATTTCTATATAAATATTTTTTACTCTTCTCCGAATTGCTTGAATATTTTATCGATATAATAATACTATAGTAAAAACTTACTGTCAATGTAAACTCTGGTGCCTGGCACAAAAGTTTACATTTATGACAACTCTGGTGCCAGGCACCAAAG
>CAZMLS010000004.1:0-6711 GCA_964567215.1 uncultured Atribacterota bacterium
TATCTTTTCCTTTATGGCAATAGCTCAAGAGTTGGAGATAGAGCATAGCCGGACCGGAGCCGATGACATTGACCCAGTACGCTAAGAAGTAGTCCTGGATATGGGTATATGAATTGTTTTTATTATCCGCACTTTTTCTTTGCATGTTTTTTACCTTTCATAAAATAGTTTTTATGAGATTGCCATATCGCAATGACAGAAAATATTTCCCCCTCACCCCAACCCTCTCCCTCCGAGGGGAGAGGGAGTAAGAAGAAAAATATTTACCCCTCTACTTAGTAAAAGCAAAAAAGAGGCAAAAATGCTACACCCTGATGAAAAAAAATTAAATTTATTTTGTTGGTTGAAAATAGGAATGGAGTAAAAATGATAAAAAAAGGCAGCGGCAACAGCAGCACCAGCAGGAAAAAATTCCACCCTAATGTTGTTGTTGTTTTATTTGTTACTGTTCTTACTTGTTGTTGTTAGTGTGGAAATATTCCACTAGGGGTAGTGGAAATAATCCAGTAGGGTAGTGGAGAATTTCCACTAAGTATAGAGTAAAAATTCTTTTAAAGTCTTAGAGGAATAAAGAGGGCTATGTTCGGTAGTAAAAAGATATCAATTCATATTGCATTTCTACGGTTTCATAAAGTATCATTATCATCTGTTGATGGAAATTTTCCTCAAAGTAAATCTATTAAAAGATATGAGACATTTAAATGATTTCTATATTCAAACGATTCGGTAAAAGTTACTAAAGAACTGGCCATCATTTGCCAGACTGATACAAATGATACGGATCACCTAAAATATGAGTATTTCTAAAAAAGAGATAGCAGGATATCTTACGGTGTATTATAATACAGTGAGTAGGGTGATTAAAAAAATAGAATGAGAAGAGGATAGGGAGATAAGCAGACATTAAGAGAGAGTAATGAGTAAGTGTTTAACGATAAAAAATTAAAATAAGTGAATAATCAATTTAACAGTAAACGAGTATTCTTTTTGTGGGATAGCTTTTACTGAATAAGTAATAGAAAGGAAGTCAGGTTTTATGGAAAATATGGAAAGTACAGCAAGTAAAAAGTCTTGTAATACCCTTGTTGTGTATTATTCAAGAACGGGGTCTACAAGAAAAGTAGCCGAATATATTACAAAACAGCTTGGTGCGGATATGGAAATGATTATTGATATGAAAAAACGTTCAGGGGTATTTGGTTTTGTTATAGGGGGAATGGATGCGCTTATGAGGAAGGAGACTGAAATAAGTGAAATAAAAAAAGATCCCTCTAAGTATAAGCTTGTGATTGTCGGAAGCCCTTTGTGGGCAGGAAATATATCTCCGGCAATAAGGACTTATTTAAATAAATACAAGGCTAATATCGAGTCAGTGGCATTCTTTGTCACCTCAGGCGGTCCAAGTCAGGGGAAGATTTTTGAAGAAGCGAGAAGCCTTCTTGGCAAAGAACTCATTTCCTTTATGGGAATATGTACAAAAGAGATTAACGATGATTCTGTCTTTGATACTAAATTATCTTCATTTATTGAAAGTATCACTTTAAAAAAATGGTGAATAAATAGGGGCAGCTTGGGTTCAAGTTTGTAGGACCCTAGGGTTAAGATCCAGGAATTTACATTTTTTTATTCTATTTTATTTTGGATTTTGTAAATGCGTTTAATCCGATTTCATTATTTACATGTGAAATTAAATCAAATTATATATTTGAAACGAGAAAAGCCTTCACAAATTATTACCTTTCAATCCGTAAAGTAAAATTACTTTAAGTGATTAGGTAATTTATGAAAGATTATTGACATATATTTTTATATTAGTATAATAATGGTATAATGAAAGTAAAATAAAAGTTATACAGGGGAGAAAAATATGCCCAAATCAAGATTGACAGTCACTATTTCACGTGACGATTATAAGAGAATTGAAGAAGAAAAAAGAAAGAAGGGTGTTAGCAGGAGTGCATTAGTAGAGGAAATAATTAAATTCTTTTTTGTAAAAGAGGATGAGCAATTTAAAATAAAAAAATATATTGATGGTTATAAGAAAATTCCAGAGAAAACAAATGATATGGCTCAACTTGAACAAGTTCAGTTTGAAACTTTAGATAAGGAGTTTTAATATGCACAAAGGTGAAATTTGGTGGGCAAATTTACCGAGTCCTATAGGCAATAGGCCTGTAGTTTTGCTCTCCAGAAATGAAGCATATTCTGTACGCAATGCTGTTACCGTTGCTGAGATCACTTCCACAATACGTCATATACCTGTAGAGGTGAATCTCGGAACCGAAGATGGTTTGCCAAAAAAATGTGTAATAAATCTTGATACCATAATTACTATTAGAAAAGAGTTGCTTACAGAAAAGATAACTGATCTTATTCCAGAAAAAATTAATAAAGTCGAAGAAGCTATAAGATTTGCTCTTGATTTAAAATAGTTTTTTCTAATACAAATGAAGAGTTTTAGAGAGTTTAGAGTTGGTTTCACAACTTCACATTTTTTTATTCCATTCTCGTGTTAAATTTTATGAAATCATGAATCCTTCCTTTCCCATTTACTCTTGAGATTTAATTAAATTATTTTTCAATAAAAACCTTTGCAAACAATTGTCTTACAATTCAAAAAAGTAATTGACTTATCCACATCTTTCATATTATCCTATATTCATATCATTTTGAATTCAATTTAGACTCCTGAATTATTAAAATAACCCCACCAAAAGAAAGGTAATACAGTGATGCAGAAAAAATGTTTTTTCTCTCAATTATTATTTCTATCTATTTTATTTACACTTCTCGTTTCTTTTAAGGTTGGAGCAGACCAGATCACTGAGCCGATAGCTGTAGAAACGTTCAACTCAAGATCTGCAGCTATAAAGCTGGGCAATGAGGTTTTACTGGAGAACTATTTTCACCTTATCGAGGGTAAAAATGTGGGATTGGTGACCAATCAAACGGGCGTAGACAGCAGAGGGATTAGTTTTATTCATATATTAGCAGGTACCGAAGGAACAAAACTGGTCGCCCTTTATGGTCCGGAACACGGAATTGATGGAATTGATAGAGCTGGTGCCTGGGTGGTGTCCTACGAACACCCAAAGTTTGGTATTCCTGTTTATAGTCTTTATGGTGCTACCAGAATGCCTACGCAGATGATGTTGCAGGGGATCGATGTACTCCTTTTTGATATCCAGGATATCGGTGCCCGTACTTATACCTATATGTCTACTCTGCAGTATTGTTTGGTTGCAGCGGAAAAGTATCATAAACCACTCATCGTTCTTGACCGTCCTAATCCCTTGGGAGGACTGATCGTGGAAGGTCCTGTACTGGAAGACCCTTTTAAATCCTTTATGGGGGTAGACAACCTACCTATGGCTCACGGTATGACTGCCGGAGAATTAGCCCTTTTTTTTAATCGTAACATTGGAGCCGAACTGACAGTTGTACCCATGGAAAGTTATCATCGAGTGATGACTTTTCTTGATACCGGATTGACCTTTGTACAGACTTCTCCTAATATTCCTGACCTTAACTCTCTTTATGGTTATATGGTGACCGGATTAGGAGGAGGGACAGGCATTTTTCAGGCAGATAAATTTAACTGGGTTGGTGGAAAAGGCCTTGATGCCATTCGCTTTGCCGAACTGCTTAACGGGGCGGGATTGCCCGGAGTGCTCTTTATTCCGGAAGTACGGGGAACAGCAGGTGGTGTCCGTCTGGAAATTCGTGATCCATATCATTTTAATCCTGCAAAGACCGGTGTTTATGTTTTGGCTTATGCCTTTATCTTGGGGGATTTTATAGTGCCGAAAAGTATACCAGGTAATATAGTTATGTTTGACAAGGTAATGGGAACCGACAAGATTGGTCGATACCTGGAGGAAGGCCTTGCCCCGCAGCAGATCGTTGCCCTTTATGCCCCTGAGTTAAAGCGATTTAAACAGGAGAGGGAGTATTATCTTATTCCTCAATACGACGGTCCGGTTAATAGCGAGATAAGCGAATAAGAAATTATAGTTCAAGCTTCACAATTTCATAAAACTCAAAACGTAGAAATGTGAAATTGTGAAGCTTGAACTTAAGAATTAAATCTAAAAAAGAAGTTTTTTCAAATATTTAGACTTCGTTCCTTTTTATTTTTTTGGTTTTTTTCAAAATATTTTTTTACTTTCGCTATGATTTGCGGTTCAGTCAGCTTATCGGTCGTTTCGATATCGGAGATTTTATTTAAAAGCATATTATTTTTATCTATCCTTTTTTTTAACTCATTTTTTGCTTCTCCCGGACCAAATATAAAAATACGCTTTGCATCTTTAAGTAAATCAATAATATTTTGAAAATAGATATTAAGATGTTTGTTATAGCGAAGTTCTCTTTTGCTTTCTGAAGTAGCGCCTTGCATGCCCCAGGGGGTACTAGATCGTGAGCCGTCTTTTAGTCGAAAGTGTCCTTCGACATCCGATTCTACATGAATAACCTTGTGGTTTTCATCCATTAAGTTCACAACAATAGCTTTATTGTGGTCAATCCATAAACCAAATAATTTTTCCATTTTTATTCCTCCTGATTTTAATATAAAGAATTTATTTATATTTATATTATGAATTCGGAAAATGTTCTAAAATAAAAGGTGTTAAGGAGCGATTGTTCATGTTTAGTTATTAAGTAACTTATTTGATATTATTATACCACAAAAGTAGGTATTTAATTATAGCAAGTTTGATAAAAAATTTGTAGCTATAATATGGAAGCTTAATTCGAAAGGGTGCAAAAAAATAAAAAGTAATATTTTTTATCCATAAGTAAAACAAAGTATTAAGAATAATATACCATTAGGGTAGTTTCTGTAAGGTCTTTTTCATTGAAGTAAGAAAAATACTCGTAATCTGTTGACTCCCTTAACGCATAAAAAAGATATTGACACTCCTTATCTTTCGTATTATTCTATAATGACAATATTTTTGCAATATAAATCCATTATTATTTTAATAAACATACATAAATAAAGGGTAAAAAAATGCGATTTCAATATAAGTCGAATAATATAATATTTGAAAAGAGGTAATTAAATGTCATTAAAAGAAGAATTGATTAAAGTAGGTCAAAGTTTTCCTGCCGAATTCAAAGAGCAAAGAGATGGTTCCCTTGTTCTAAAATTTGTTATAGCTGAAAGAAAAGCATTTCTCTCTAAAAAGAAATTAACTTATAAAAGCAAGGTAAGAGTAAATGATGAGAAAAAAGAAGTGACTTTTTTTGAGATGTTGAGCGAATCAAGCTCAGGCCTTTCTACCGGTTCCGGTTTTGAGTTTAAAAAAGAGACTTACGGTACTAAGGGGAAAGAGCGTGATGGTGGAATAGAAGAAATGTCAAGTCTGTTTGGCAAAAAATATAACTATTCCTTTGATTATAAAAAGATAAGAGAAGCTTTAAAGGAAGAAGCTCAAAAAACAGGTTATTCTTTTTCTGTAAAACTAATTGAGAAGCTTGTATAATTTCAATATAGGTAATGAAAGATAGAAGAGGGAAACAGAGCGAAGTGTCACGATATATTTCTAAGCAAGGAGTTTTGAAATGTTAGCCTTAACCATATCGAAAAAAATTAAGACGATTTATCCGGAAGCATCATTGGGTGTTTTAGCCATGAAAAATGTGAGCAATCCTCAACAACATGAAGGGCTTGACCAGCGTAAACTCAAAATTGAAAATAATTTAAGGGAAAAGTTTGCCGGTTTAACCAGGGTTGATTTGAAAAAGCTGGAACCCATCAATGCTTACCGGAATTATTACAAAAAATTTAAGAAATCTTACCATATATTATTTCAATTGGAATCCATTGTTTTCAAGAATAAATCAATTCCTAAAGTTGCTGCATTGGTTGAAGCAATGTTTATGGCTGAATTAAAGAATCTATTATTAACTGCTGGCCATGATTTAGACACGGTAGACCTGCCTGTTAAACTTGATGCTGCAAGTGGAACAGAAAAGTACATCATGCTCAACAGGCAGGAAAAAGAATTACTTCCCGGTGATATGTTTATATCCGATTCCGGGGGAATTATGTCCAGCATCATATACGGACCGGACTTGCGGACGAGGATAAATTCCGATACACAAAATGTTCTATTTACGGTGTATGCGCCACCGGGAGTAGAAAAGTCGGAAGTATTTCAACATCTTCAAGATATAAGAGATTATGTACATATTATTACACCGGATAGCAAAGTCGAATTAATAAAAGTTTACGGTTGTAAAGATGTGTAGAGTATAAAAAACCGTTTCTTGATAGCGGTCGGACACTCTATTTTTTGGTTAAACCGATATGTTATAGGAAGAAAGTTTCAAGGCTATGATAAACTTAGAAAATTATTTTAAAAATGGAAAAATTTACGTCTGGAAAGAAACTTTTGCAATTATCAAAGCAAAAAAGGCGGATTTTAATGCATTTGCCAATATCATTGATAAAAATGAAATCACCGTGATTGCAGACCAATCCAAGTATGATAAAAAAAATGTGATTGAAATCGAGAAAGATTGGAAAATCCTGACATTTGATATGATTTTACCCTTTGAACTGGTTGGTTTTCTGGCAAAAATTTCCAAAGTACTCACTGATGAGAAAATACCAATATTTGCAATTTCCGCTTATTCTACCGATCATCTTTTAATCAAAGTAAAAGATTTAAAAAAAACTGAAGAGAAACTTAAAGGACTTGG
>CAZMLS010000004.1:6811-40401 GCA_964567215.1 uncultured Atribacterota bacterium
TTTTAATCAAAGTAAAAGATTTAAAAAAAACTGAAGAGAAACTTAAAGGACTTGGGTGTATTGTTGAAGGGAAATAATATTATTTTCCCTTGACACTTGCCCAATAAGTTAAAAAATAATCCTGGATATGGGTATATGAATTATTATTAACTGCTATTTTTCTTTCCATAGTTTTTACCTTTCATAGAATAGTTTTTATGTGATTGCCACGCTCCCTGAGAGAGCAATGACAGAAAAGAAGTGAAAATAATAAAAAATAGCACCAGCAATAGAGTAAAAATTATCCCTTAATGTTGTGCTGTTATATTGTTATTGTTCTTATTTGTTGTTGTTAGTGTGGAAATATTCCACCAGGGTAGTGGAGAATTTCTAGTAGGGTAGGGGAAATATTCCACCAGGGTAGGGTTAAAATTCAATGTTAGCGTAAACTTTAGTGGGATAGTTTAATAAAGAAAAGAATAATTTTTTTGACACAGTATCTTAACACTTAACACTAATTTTATAAAATAATAATTTTCTATTGCCGTAAAGAGGGCAGATACAAATTTCCCCACAATTCCAATCCAAATCTTTTCTTGGACTATATACACGATGCTCAATACTCGATACTTTTTAAATCTTGACAAATATAACGCACTGTGTTATATATAAGTTGCAACGCATTGCGTTATTGTTTCTAAGGAAAGAGAGGAAATAAATGGAAGAATATATTATTAAAAAATATGTAAATCGCAAGCTCTATGATACACAAGAAAAAAAATACATTAACCTTTATGGTGTTTCAAGGCTTATTCGGGAAGGAATAGAAGTAAAAGTCATTGATAATAAAAGCAAAGAGGATATTACTTCATTGATATTGGCTCAAATTATTGTAGAGCAGGAAAAAACTAAAAAAGTCATGTTGCCTTCGATCCTTTTTCCTTTAGATATATTAAAGAAAGGGGGAGGAAGTATCTTAAATTTAAGCAAAAAGATATTTCTTGCCGGTATTGGCACTCTTTCCCTTAGTAAGGAAAAAGCCAACAAGATAGCTGATGAACTCATTGAAAAAGGTGAATTAAGCAAGGATGAAAGCAAAGAGTTTATTATTGACCTGCTGAGCAAAGCTGAGCAGGAAAAAGATAAATTATTAGGAAGAATAAAACCCGGCTTGGAAAAAATGAATTTTGTTTCGAAAAAACAGGTAGATGAATTGGAAAAAAAGATTAATGAGTTGGAAAATAAAATTGAGAGTTTAACCAGGACAACAAAATAGAAAAAAACATAAAAATTTCTTTAACGATGTTATCTTTGGTATTAAAGGTTTGATATTTTGTTATATTTTATTGTAAAAATGATAAGCTGGATAATATTTAAGTGCTTTTTTGGACTCAGAATAACGGGTAGCAAAAATCTTCCAAAGAGTGGTCCTTTTATAGTTGTAGCCAATCATTCAAGCGTGTTCGACGGATTTATTCTTGCAGCTTCAATCAAACCTAAAATCACCTTCATGGCTGCTGCCTATCTTTTTAAAATAAATTTTTACAGATATATTCTCCAGGGAATGGATGCCATCCCGGTTCAAAGAGATGGGAGCGATATCTTTGCTTTGAAAAAATCGATCAAAGCTTTAAAGCAAGGCGGTATACTGGGTATATTTCCCGAAGGTAGAATGAAGAAAGAGGAAGATAGTACTTCGGCAAAAGCAGGTGCAGCTTATCTGGCAATAAAGACAAATGTTCCAATTGTTCCGATAGCCATTTTAGGATCAGGAAAAGCGCTACCGGTTAGAAAAAAATGGCCTAAATTTAGTAAAATTAGGGTACGAATAGGAAAACCAATTATTACATCAAAAACATTAAGCATAGATAAAAAGATCATTGAAAAAATAGTAAACACTTATATGAAAGAGATATATTAGAGGAGAAAGAAATGCAACAGACTGAATCAAAAAAAATTGCCCTGGTCATGGGGAGTGGAGGAGCCCGCGGATATGCTCATTTAGGTGCACTAAAAGCTTTATACGAAGCAGGTGTATCTGTAGATTTTATTGTTGGAACTAGTTTTGGTGCTCTCGTTGGAGCAGCTTTTTCAGCAGGACGCGATGTATATGAAATGGAAAAAATAGCACTTGAATTTGGGTGGAGGAAAATTATTAAAATGATGGATATTGGATTTCCAAGAGGAATTATTAACGGTAACAAAATGGAGCGTTTTTTTTCATACCTTTTTAAGCAAAAACGATTCTCTGAGCTTGATATTCCCTTAACCGTAGTTACTACTGATCATACTACCGGGGAAGAAGTGCTGATTAACGATGGATTGGTTTCTGAAGCAGTGATGGCCAGTTCTGCGCTACCGGGTATTTTTAGCCCGAAAAAATTTAATGAGCAATGGTTAATGGATGGTGCTCTAGTGAATCCGTTGCCTATTCAAACAGCTTTGGATTTAGGCGCTGATGTAGTTATTGCGATTGATGTCAGTTGCCCTATTAAAAGCGTGAAGTATCTGAATGGATTTCAACGTCATTCAAGCAGTCTATTTAAAAATATTTGTCAAATACCGGGTGTGAATAGTATTGTTTCTCCAGGTAGATTTTCGAAGAAAATGAAATATATTATACCTGAAGGTTTTTACACTGCTTCAAATGGTTTAAGAATCAGAGAAAGCAATGAAGAGAAAATAAATAATATTCCTAATGCAAAAAATGTGATTCTTATAAAACCAAAAGTAGAAAAGATTCATTGGCGTGATTTTCATCGTGTTCAAAGATGTATTGATTTGGGAACTGAAGCAATGTCCGATTCGATTGCCAGTGATATTAAAAAGTTGTCTATTGGTATAAATAGATCTAAAGAAAAAGTGTATGTAGGTTGTTAGCTTTCTAAATAATTCAAAACGTAAATCAGAAGATACGCCATTTAATACTTTCAAAAAAAATAAGGATTGGAAACTGTAAAGTTACTCTTTGTTATAAATATATGATAAAATCAAGAAAATGACTTGGAAAAAGAAAGGTTTTACAAATGGGCATAATAGGAAAGTTTAGGGGCTTTGATAATGAATAAGGGATTTGATTATCAAGAAAATTATGTTAAGTTTTTTCTTCAAAAAGGAAATTCATATTCAAGATAATTTATTTTTTAAACTTTTAATATGATTTTAATAAGAAGGGGGGTACGATTATGAAATTCTTAAGAACCTTTGGTTCGCTTGCATTTGTTATTGGTCTTTTTACTGCAATATTTGTTGGGGGAATTTGGGAAGTCCATACTAATCCGGATTTACCGTTGTGGTTGAAAATTGCTATTTATTTTCTCTTAGGAGGGATTTTGGTGGTATTAGCTACTGTGGCATTTGAACAGAAAAAAGGGAAAAGTGCGGAAAAAATAATATCTTCCCCTGATGATTATAGTGGTATACTAATTCAGAATTCTGAAAAAGTTCCGGGGTATGAGATTGATAAGAATTTAGGCTTGGTTCAGGGACATACGATCTATGCCATCTGGATTGGAAAAGATTTATCTGCCATTATAAGACTTGTACTGGGCGGTGAATTAATTGAATACACCGAAATGATGGGTGGTGCTCGTAAAGTAGCAACCAGTCGAATGTTGGCTCAAGCAGAAGAAATGGGAGCAGATGCAGTTATCAATGTACGTTTTATGACGACAAGTGTAATTGGCAGTGCAGCCGAACTTCTAGCTTACGGAACAGCGGTTAAGCTTAGCAAATCAAAAGCACGGCTATAATGATACGAAAAAATATTTAGCTGTTGAGAGAAAGGAGTGATCGAAGTCAGCACATTTTTTGTGGAGACACATACACATCTTGATTTGATTAAAAGAAACGCAGAAGAAGTTATAAAAGAAGCAGTTAAAAATAAAGTAACCAAAATGATCAATATAGGCATTGATTTACCTTCGAGTCAAATTGCAATTGAATTTGCTTTACGCTTTAAGGAAGTATATGCCGCAATTGGATATCACCCTAATGAGAGCAATCTAATCGATGAAGAGGGATGGAAAGAATTGGAGAAATTGGCTTGTCATGAGAAAGTGGTAGCAATCGGGGAAACCGGCTTGGATTATTATAGAAAAAGAAGCACTATTAGACAGCAGATGATAGCTTTTAAAAAACATTTAGTTTTGGCTCGCAAATTGAATTTACCAGTTATTGTTCATGATAGAGATGCACACAAAGATATTTTGAAAATCTTGAAAGATGAAGCAACCGGGTTAAAAATAGTGGTTCATTGTTTTTCCGGAGACATGGATATGGCCAGGGAGTGTATGGATGAAGGTTATTATATCGGCATAGGGGGAGTAGTTACCTTTAAGAATGCAAAATCTTTACAATCCATTACAAAAGAGTATCCCTTGGATAAAATCCTTTTGGAAACAGACTCGCCCTTTCTTGCTCCACATCCTTTTAGAGGAAAACCTAATGAACCAAAGTATATACCTTTGATTGCTGAAAAGATTTCCGAATTAAAAGGTATTAGCTTGGAAAAGGTAGCAGACGTCACTTCCGGGAATTGCAAAACAGTATTTGGGATTTAATTAAAAATAAAACTATTTGGATAGATTTTAATGGTTTAGTTTTGTAAAAAATTTGACATAAAAACAAAATGGGGTTATATTATATTAACAATATTAAAAATTTAAAATTCGATTGGTTTAATAAAAATGAAAATTGAATTAAAAAGAATAAATTACATTATTAATAATTACTACTATTATTATTACTATTATCTCGAGGGGGTATATGCCTAAGGGATAAATAGTAATACTTAATTGCTATTATCTAAAACAAAACCATAGGCATGTGCCTCCCAAGGCCATTGCCTATGGTTATTCTTTTTTGAAGAAAAAAAGAAGGGTCATAGGTGTTTTTCATTTTAACATTTTGGCTCTTCTTTTATTTTTACGGGAAATAGAATTTTTATCGAGAAAAATAAGAAGGGAGGTTAATATATAGGATTAATTTAAGGATAATTAAGAAATTAAAAAATAAATAAATTAAAAAGAAGGAGAAAATTATGAAAAATTTATCAATTTTATTATTAGTATTAACACTTTTGATTGTCGGAGGAATATCATCTTTTGTTTCAGCTGCGCCTTTATTGATTGGAGTGACACAGATTGTAGAACATCCTGCATTGGATGCAGCTCGGGATGGTTTTATAGAAACTTTGGAAGAAGCAGGATTTAAGGAAGGCGTAGATGTCGTCTATGATTTACAAAATGCACAAGGGGATTTTAACAATGCTATTTCTATTGCTCAGAAATTTAAAGATGATAAAGTAGATTTAATTGTAGCTATTGCTACGCCCACCGCTCAAGCAGCATTACAAGTTAACAACGAGATTCCAATAGTTATCAATGCAGTGACCGATCCGGTAGCAGCAGGCTTGGCGAAAAGCTGGGAAAGCTCCGGGAATAATCTTACCGGAATGAGTGATGCCGCTCCAAATAAGCAACAGGTTGAATTAATTCCACGTTTTTTACCTGAAGCTAAAAACGTAGGAACTATTTATAATGCAGGTGAAGCTAATTCAGTGGTTCAAGTTGAAGTCGCAAAAGGGGTTTGCAAGGAACTCGGTCTTAATTTAATCGAAGTTACTGTAAGCAATTCCAGTGAAGTACTAATGGCAGCACAGTCTTTGGCTGGTAGAGTGGAAGCTATATATATCGTTACAGACAATACGGTGGTATCCGCTTTGGAATCTGTAATAAGTGTATGCAATCGACAAAAGATTGCTCTGATTGTTGCTGATCCGAGTACGGTTGATAAAGGAGCTTTGGCTTCTTATGGAATTGATTATTTTTCCCTGGGGAAGAGATCCGGAGAAATTGCTCTAAAGATAATTGAAGGTGCCAAACCTTCCGATATTCCAATTCAAATGATCACTGATCCTAAGGATTTACAGTTTGTAGTGAATCTGGATGCTGCAAAAGTCATTGGGCTTACTGTAAGTGATAAAATAATAGAAGAAGCAGATAAAATTATAAAAGATGGTAAAGTACAGGGTGAATAATCCCTTATTAAAAGAAAGGATCAGATAATATGTCGATAAGTCTTTTATTGCATGCATTGGAACAAGGATTAGTTTTTGGAATAATGGTATTGGGAGTATTTATTACTTACAAAATATTAGATTTTCCTGATTTAACTGTTGAAGGTACTTTTCCTTTGGGAGCCGCAGTAGCCGCCAAGGTTATTTTTTCCGGAGGGGATCCATTATGGGGTACATTTTTAGCCATAATAGCCGGTTCCCTTGCCGGATTAATTACCGGTTTATTGCACACCAAATTAAAATTGACCAATCTTCTATCGGGAATTTTAACCATGACTCTTTTATATTCGCTTAATTTAAGAATTATGGGAAGACCAAATATTCCCTTATTGGGGAAAGTAACCTTGTTAGAAGAAATAAAAAACTTTTTTCCTAATTTGTCGATGGATTATCTGATTCCTTTCTTTTTCCTATTTATAGTTATCATAATAAAATTTATTTTAGATTATTTCTTGTCTACAGAAATAGGTTTGACCATCATTGCCACCGGTGACAACGAGCAGATGATAAGGAGTTTGGGAGTGAACACAGATTTTACTAAAATTATAGGACTTTGTATTTCAAATGCTTTGGTAGGCTTATCCGGAGCACTTTTTGCCCAATATTCCGGATTTGCTGATGTTAATATGGGTTTAGGTACAGTCGTTTCCGGATTAGCCTGTGTAATTATTGGTATTAGTATTATAAAAATACCTACTATTTTCTGGAGAACCATTGCCGTATTAGTTGGCTCTTTGATTTATCGTTTTCTAATGATTGTTGCTTTGCGTTATGGTTATAGTCTTGGCTTCAAACCGGGGGATCTGAAATTGATTTCCGTTTTACTGGTCATCATAGCATTAACCGTACCTGTTATAAAACAAAAGCTTAATTTTATCGAAAGATTCAATTTAGGAAGAAAAGATCTTCAAAATAATAATGGAAATGGAAAGGAAGTGTAAACTATGCTGATCATTAAAAAATTAACAAAGTATTTTGCACAAAATACGCCTCATGAAACTCTGGCTTTAGATGATTTTAACTTAGGCATTAGAAAAGGTGATTTTATTACTATTATTGGCAGTAACGGTGCTGGTAAGTCAACTCTCCTAAATTTGATTGCCGGAACCCAGCAGCAGAACAAGGGAGAAATAAAATTATCAGGAGAAGTGATTAGCAATCAAGCTGAATATCAAAGAGCTCGTTGGATTGGGCGGGTTTTTCAGAATCCCCTTCTAGGGACCGCTCCATATATGACTGTCGAAGAAAATTTATCTTTGTCTATAAAAAGAGAAAAAAGAGGATTACGTTTGGGAATTAATAAAAATTTGCGAAACTTTTTTCGAGAAAAATTAAGCGAATTAAATTTAGGGCTGGAAGATAATATCTCAAAAAAAGTAGGTTTGCTTTCCGGAGGGCAAAGGCAGGCAATGACCATGTTAATGGCGACCATGTTTAAACCCAAGGTCTTGCTTTTGGATGAACATACAGCAGCTTTAGACCCGGAAAGTAGTAAAAAGATTTTAAAATTAACTCAGGATTTAGTAAAAGAGCGGCAAGGAGATTTAATTACTTTAATGGTTACGCATAATATGAAACAGGCTTTGGATGTGGGTAATCGAACCGTGATGATGGACAGAGGACATAATATTTTTGATATCCACGGAGAAGAAAGGAAAAAAATTACCGTAGATGATTTAATCAAACAATTTTCCCGATTGGGAAATCGAAAGGATAAATATGTAGAAGATAGAATGGTTCTGGTATAAAAGTTAGTGTAGCCTTAATTCCAACCCAAATCTTTTCTTGGACTATATACGCGATACTCGATGCTAATTCTTTAGGATTTTTTGTTGGTATAAATTCTAATAGAGTAGTTTAATAAAAAGAAGAATACTGTTTTTTTGTATTTCTTTCCCTTTTTTTCTAACTCGATACTCGATACTATATACTATATACTGTTTTTACATTCTTTTGTTTCAATTGGTTTTTTATATTATAATAGTAAATAAAATAATGAGTCTTGTCTTGTATATAGGTAAGACTTTTGCTATAAATCATATAAATGTATTAAAATGCTAATGTAAACTATTTTATTCCGATTCCTGGTTTTCTTTTTTTATTCTTTTAACCATCCAACCAGGTAATTATTTCACCAGCTAACTAATCCTCAGCAAGATGCAATTTACGAAATAAGAGATACGAATTTTAAAGGGAGTGAAAAGATATTGAATAAAAGGTTATATTATAAAGACCCATATCTAAAAGAATTTAAAGGAAAGATTTTAGAAAAAATAAGAATTGATGGCAAACCTGCTATTGTTTTAGATAATACCTGCTTTTATCCTACTTCCGGTGGTCAGCCAAATGATTTAGGTTATATTCAGAATATGCCAATCGTTGATGTAATAGAAGATAAAGAGAAGATAATTCATATATTAAAGGAAGGTATTGAAGAAAAATGCGAAGACACAATAATTGGGAAAATTGATTGGAAAAGAAGATTTGACCATATGCAGCAACATAGCGGACAACATATTCTCTCGGCTACTTTTGAAAAATTATGGGATGCCGATACGGTATCTTTTAATTTGGGAGATGAAATTTGTTCTATAGATATTATGAAAGATAATATTACATCTGAGGAAATAAAAAAAGTCGAAGAATTAGCCAATGATATCGTTTTAAAAAATATGCCAATTGAAGTTTATTTTGTAGAAAGAGAAAAAGTCGGTAAATTAAATTTAAGAAAATTACCTCTCCAAAAAGGAAAAATTAGAATAGTAGAAGTAAAGGATTTTGATGTCTGCGCCTGCTGCGGTACTCACTGCCGTACTACCGGAGAAATTGGACTAATAAAAATATTAAAGTGGGAGAATAGGGGAGCAAAAATTCGTATAGACTTTTTATGCGGTAAACGTTCTTTGAAGGATTATTTTTGGAAAAACGAACTTATCAGGAATATCTCTAACAAATTAACGATTAAAGATTCGGAGTTGGGAGAAGTGGTGGAGAGAATGTTAGAGGAGAAGAAGGACACCAGAAAAAAATTAAGAGAATATAAAGAAAAATTACAGGCGCATGAAGCAAATAAATTAATTAATGAATCAATTTTAGATGACAATGGCGTAAAGATTATGAAGAAAGTATTTGAGCAAAAATGTTTTCAGGAAGTAAGAGAATTAGTTCAGAAGAGTATCAATTTAGACGACAGCATAGTTATATTTGCCGGAATTAAGAATAAGGGAGAAGGTGCCAAGATATTGTTTGCCTGTTCCAAAACATTAAAATATGATATAAATAAGTTAATAAGGGAAGCTGGAAAATTTATCGAAGGTCGAGGAGGCGGAGCTCCTAATTTTGCACAAGCCGGAGGAAAGAATGTGGAAGGGATTGAAAATGCCCTGAATTTTGCTTTAGAGCATTTTCAAGAATTTGTTAAAAAATGAGGAAAAATAAAAAATTAATAAATAGATTAGCTTTCGTGATAATCTTTCTTTTAATAACTTTTTTATTGGTAAGTTTTAATTCATTTTGCGCAGAAAGAGATTTAGCCAAAGAGCAGAAATTAGGAAAAAAAATATCTCAGGATATTGAAGAAAAATATGAGCTTGTAGAGGACTTGCGCCAGAATCGCTTAATTGATGAGATTGGACAAAAACTGGCAAAATATTCTGAACTGGAAGATTTAAAATTTTATTTCAAAATATTAAAAAAAGAGGGACCTAATGCTTTTTCTATTCCCGGGGGGTATATATATGTCACATCCGACCTTTTTGATTACACGCAATCAGACCATGAACTAGCTGGTATTTTAGCTCACGAAATTGCCCACGTAATTCACAATCATGCCTTAAAACAAACCAGAGATAATACTAAATACACTTTGTTGACTATTCTCGGGGCTCTTTTAACCGGAGAACCGGATGTTGCGGTTTTAGGAAAATTGACAACAATAACTTTCCTGAATCAATACAGTAGAAAATATGAAGAAGAGGCAGATTTATCCGCTGTTGAACTAATGCTCAAAGCAGGATATAATCCTGTTGGATTTTTAACTTATATGGAGAGGCTATATGGTAGAGAAATGTTTAAACCTTCTATAGATTTGGGAATATATCAGACGCATCCAGATACAATCAATCGCGTAAATTATATAAAGAAAGAGCTTCGGAAACGAGGCGTAGAGATCAACAGAAGAGTTACAACCAAGTACTTGGAAGTCAGCACTAAATACGTGATAGAAGATTCTTTGAATACAGGTATTATCTATATGAGTGATATTGAAATTCTCAGATTATCTTATGAAAAGAGCAGTGGTACTTATTCAAAAATAATTGATAGTAGTCAAAAATTAGATAAATTTATTTCGATAGATTTATTTCCTTATGAAGTGAGCATACATTCCGAAAATAATAGTAGTTCGCTTTTTATTAGAAATAACAAAATTATTTCTTTGGAAGATTCTGAAATTGCTCATCTAAATAGAACCGCAGAAGAATTATTGCAGGAAAGTCAAAGTAAGATAAGACAGGTGCTTTGGGAATTTCAACTTAATTTACCTTTTGATACATCAGAAAATATTGATGATTAGAAAAATCAGTGTTCTATTCAAATATAAAAATGCCTGCCTTTTAAAAGGCAGGCATTTTTATATTTGAATAGAACAATATTATAATAAGTTAGTTTAAAATTCCATTACTTTCATAATAAACACTATGATTAGAGCAATAGGTGCAACATATTTAACCAGGAAGGCATAACCGGAACCTAATGTAATACCACCTTTTGCTGCGCCTTCATTTCCAGCTTTGATTGCTTTATCAGTTCCCCAGAACCAACCGATGAAGATTAGCATTAAGAATCCGCCTAAAGGCAGAAAGATATTGGAAGCAACAAAATCAAGTGAATCTAAGATATCTCTTCCGCCAATAATCTTTATATGAGACCATACACCTTGGCCCAAAGAACAGGGAACACCTATTAGGAAAATGATGATTCCCATGGTTACAGTGGCTTTCTTACGGCTCCATTTAGCTTCATCGATAAAGTAGGCACAAACAACTTCGAGCAGGGAAATTGCAGAGGTAACCGCCGCAAAGGTCAACAGCGTGAAGAAGAGGATGCCGAAAAAGTGGCCGATAGCTCCCATGGATGCGAATACAGCGGGAACAGTGATAAAGGTTAATCCAGGACCTGCGCCGGGTTCTAAGCCGAATGCAAAGACTGCCGGGAAAATCATCAGACCAGCAAGTAAAGCGATGACTGTGTCTGCTCCAGAAATCCAGTAAGAATCAGTTGGGATATTGGAATCTTTTTTAAGATAACTGCCATAGGTAATCATACAACCCATACCCAAACTCAATGAGAAGAAAGCCTGGCCTAAAGCAGCTAAAATACCTTCTGCACTTAGTTTGCTGAAATCGGGATTTAAGTAGAAGGATAAACCTGCGGTAGAACCCGGGAGAGTTACTGAACGTATGATTAAAATAAGCATCAATACAATTAAAGCGGGCATTAATATTTTTGAGTATTTTTCGATTCCTTTTTCGACACCTGCCATAACAATTCCTATACATATGGCCATAAATATGGCATGCCAGACGAGGGGAGCGACAGGTGAAGTAATAAAGCCGACAAAAACATTCGCTGCATTTTCACCGCCTGATGCCATATAAGCACCTGATTTAAAGATATAGGAAATCGCCCATCCGCCGATAACTGAATAAAAAGAAAGGATAATAAATCCGGCCAATATCCCCATAGCTCCGACAAGCCACCAGGAACTTTTTGGTGCTAATTCTTTAAATGCGCCAACGGGATTTTTGCTGGTTAGACGACCGATTAACAATTCTGAACTCATAACCGGGATACAAACCAAAACGACAAAAAGTAAATAAACGATGACAAATGCTGCACCACCGTACATTCCGGTGATATAGGGGAATTTCCAGATATTTCCCAAGCCTACTGCTGAACCGGCAGCTGCGGCTATGAAACCAATTCTAGTTCCCCAGGTGCCTCTTGTGTTATTTTCCATTGTAAAACCTCCTTGTTTTTGGAAAATTTTGATAATTTTTAATAAAGGTATAAATTTAAAAATTTCGCGAGACTTCTAAGATAAGTAACTAAAATCTATTATTCATATCACCCCCTTAAAAGAATTTTGATACTGCAGATAATTAAAATTGTTTCTAGCAGAAAGTCTGCAGATTTAGAAAAGTAAATTTAAAATAAAAAATAACCTTACATACACTATATTCAACACCGAATTAAAAATTCCTTCTTTTTATGAAAAATATTTTTAAAAAAAGAAAAATTGAAATAGTTTATTTTTTCTTTTATATTAGTCTGTTTAATTTTTAAGTAAATAAAAAGAAAACCCAAAGGGTAAATTCGGCTATTTGGAATATGTCCCTCGGGCATTTATGATAGCGTGGCATTTAGATGTAACTAAATGCTTTATATTGATCGGTTCAGACTTTTCTTGCCCAAAAGAACAGAACCACGAACATGCTTATATGGAAGAAATAATTGTAAAAATACTAACATTTGTAGCTGCAATTGTCAAGGATTTTAAAGGATTTAAAGGATTTTTACCAGAGAATATTATGTTTTAATAGAAAAAGTAAAAGGTTCTATTAAATGGATTTTTATTATATTCTATTCTCTTTTATTAATAAAGAAAAAATATTCATGTCGAGGTAACCGAAAAATAAATTTAATACTAGTGATCATTCACTATTCGTTATCGACTAATTCAATTGGAAAACATGCAAATCAGGCAACTGACAAACTAAGCTATATCGAGTATTGAGACAAAATAAGGGAAAATAGAATATCGCCAGGAATGAATAGCAAAAAATTAGATAGAAAAAAATAAAATCGGATTTATTCTTTTAATTTTTTTGTTTTGGAGTAAAATAAATAGGGTAATGTAGTATTTATTGGGTTTGCAAAAAACTTAAAATAAAAGGATACTATTGAGCATGAATAAAGATATAAAAAAAGTAAGAGCCCATCTTTTAATCTCGGGTAGAGTACAGGGGGTGGCTTTTCGTTATTATACTATAAATAATGCCCAAAATTTAAGAATAAAGGGATGGGTTAGGAATTGTTGGGATGGTAAAGTAGAGATAGTTATGGAAGGAGAAGAAGAAAAAGTAAAAGAATTAATAGATTGGTGTTATCGCGGACCAAGCAGTGCAATTGTAGAAAAAGTAGATATAAAGTGGAAAAAATTTAGAGGAGAATTCACTGCCTTTGGTATTAGGGGATGGTAAAAAACTCAGGTTAGATAATAAAAAAAGGTTTTGCAATAATTATATTGAATTATATTAGTAAAAAGAAAATTATAAAGAGAAAAAAAGTAGAGGCGGAACAACGAATAAATTCAGAAAAATAAATGTTGACATAAATACTCATGTATATTATACTTTTTAGAGTATTTAAAATAAATGATTTAAATTGTTGGATTATTGGAGGAATTTCAGATGAGAAGAATTTACATGGATAACGCAGCTACCACAACTACAGATGCGGAAGTGGTAGAGGCAATGAATCCATATTTTACAATGAAATATGGAAATCCTAATAGCGTACATTCCTTTGGACAGGAAGCAAGAGATGCGATAGAAAAAGCCAGAATAAAAGTAGCTCATTTGATTGGAGCAAATCCGGGAGAAATTATTTTTACTGCTGGAGGAACAGAAGCAGATAATCATGCTATAAAGGGAATTGCCTGGGCAAATCAAGAAAAAGGAAAGCACATCATCACTACCAAAATAGAACATCATGCTGTCTTGCATGCTTGTAATTTTTTAGAAAAGCACGGTTTTAGGGTTACGTATCTACCGGTGGACAAATTTGGTTTAATAGATCCTGAAGATGTAAAAAAAGCGATTACCAAAAAAACGATATTAATTAGCATTATGCATGCAAATAATGAAATTGGAACCATTGAACCTATTAAAGAAATAGGAAAAATTGCAAATGCATCTGGAATATATTTTCATACAGATTCAGTACAAGCAGTAGGACATATTCCAATAGATGTTAAGGATTTGGGAGTAGATATGCTATCAATGTCCGGACATAAATTCTATGGCCCTAATGGAGTTGGGGTTCTCTTCCTTAAGAAAGGAACTAAAATTGTACCTCTGATAGATGGTGGCGGACAGGAAAAAAACAGAAGAGCAGGGACAGAAAATGTTGCAGGAATAGTGGGTATGGCTAAGGCAGCAGAATTAGCTGAAAAAAGAATGTTTGAAGGCGAAGAAGTAAAAACAATAAAACTGAGAGATAGATTAATTGAAGGCATACTGAAAAATATAAAACATGTTCGTTTGAACGGTCATCCTGTAAGGAGATTACCTGGAAATGTTAATTTATGTTTTGAATTTATAGAAGGCGAATCCATGTTATTGAGTTTAGATATGAAGGGTGTTGCTGCTTCCAGTGGTTCTGCCTGTACTTCCGGTTCTTTAGAAGCATCGCATGTGTTATTGGCTATCGGACTTGTTCCCGAGATAGCACATGGTTCCCTGCGTTTAACCCTGGGAAAAGAAAATACTGAAGAAGATATCGATTATGTAATCGAAATTTTACCAAACATCATTAAAAAATTAAGAAAACTTTCTCCTTTCCAAGGGAAATGGGAAGGAATAAATAATTAAGTGATGGAGTATAATGGATTGTAATTATGTGGGGAAATAAGAACAAAACAGAATTAGCCAAGAAGGAGTATTGTTAAATGGGCATGTATAGCGAAAAAGTAATGGATCATTTTAATAATCCAAGAAATGTAGGAGAAATTAAGAATGCAGATGGGATTGGAGAAGTAGGTAATCCTGTATGCGGGGACATTATGAAAATTTATATAAAAGTTAAGGATAATAAAATAACTGATTGTAAATTTAGAACTTTTGGTTGTGGAGCCGCTATAGCAACCAGTAGTATGATTACAGAAATGGTGAAAGGTAAGCAGGTCGACGATGCATTAAAAATATCCAATAAAGCAGTTGCAGAGGCTTTGGGTGGCCTTCCGCCGGTAAAAATGCATTGTTCCAATTTAGCTGCAGATGGATTGGCGAAAGCAATTGAAAATTACAAATTAAAGAAAAATTAATATATATAAAGGATTTTAAAACATGGTAACATTAAATGTAAATGAGATATCTCTAATGGCTGCTTTTGTAGCCGGTTTATTTTCATTTGTTTCTCCTTGTGTTCTTCCTTTGGTTCCGGGATATATTTCTTTTATTTCCGGTATATCTTTAGAGGAAATTGAGCAGGGAGGTAAACAAAATAAGAATAAAGTAATAATCAGTTCCTTATTTTTTATTCTAGGCTTTTCTTTGGTATTTACTCTTTTAGGGGCTACTGCTACTTTTCTGGGTAGTTTTCTTTTAGAAAAAGCTTTTATTCTGGAAAAATTAGCAGGCATAATTATCATCATTTTTGGTATCCATATGTCGGGAATTTACCGGATAAAATTTTTAGATTATGAAAAAAGAGTATATGCAAAAACCAGACCGGTTAATATTATCATCGGTCCTTTTTTAATGGGATTGGCTTTTGCTTTTGGTTGGACACCGTGCATAGGACCTATCCTGGCCGGAATATTAATATATGCCGGAACTCAAAAAACGCTTTATCAGGGGGTCTTATTGCTTATGGTTTATTCTGCCGGATTGGGAATTCCTTTTTTGCTGACCGCTTTGGCATTGAATAAATTTTATAGACTTTCTGGTAAGATCAAAAAATATTTTAAAACGATCGAGATTGTGGGAGGAATGCTTTTAATCCTGATTGGTGTATTAATCCTTACGGATAATTTTCACAGGATTACAAGCTTTTTCATTAGTTAAATAAAAAAGAAAATAGTAAATAGAAAAAATTGAGGTGAAAAATGGATACAATTTTAAATAAAAAATATAACATCATAATTTTTGCATTATTATTTGCAGTGATTTTTTTTACGGGAATATCATCAAATTTCAGTTTGGTAAACCCATATATTGCGGAAGCAGTGGAAAAATCTGAACCTTTAATTCTAAATTGGTTAAAATATGATGAAGGTCTGTTAAAAGCAGAAAAAGAGGGCAAATTTATATTAATTGATTTTTATACAGATGCATGCGGTTGGTGTGATAAACTGGAAAAAGAAGTCTATTCCAACGAAGAAGTAAAAAAAATAATATTAGAAAAATTTGTTCCCATAAAAGTAAATGCTAAATCAAATAATAAAATAGTGCAAAATGGTGAAGAAATTACCGAGAAAAAATTAGCTACATTATTTAAAGTTACCGGTTACCCAACAACCTGGTTTTTAGAAGACAAGGATAAGGGTATAGCTCCTTTACCGGGATATATTCCTGCTGAACAATTTGTCACAGTACTAAAATATATTGGAGAAGAGTGGTATAAAAAAATAACTTTTCAAGAATATGTAGAGAATAATGAAAGTTAAAAGTATTTAAAAAAAACAGATAGTAATATAAATATTTATTTTTATAGGTCAAGGAAGTATAATTAAATTATAGCTTGTCTTGACCTATATTATTTGTAAAAACTATAATAAAATAAAGTGATTGAATGGATATGATAAAATTCATTAGTATAGAAGAGAAAATAATTCGCACCTTAAAAGAAATTAAAGAAATTAGTCATGGAAAAAAAATTGTAGTTGCTTTTTCGGGTGGTTTAGATAGCACAGTTGTTTCCAAGCTTGTAATTAGTGCTTTAGGGAACGAGAAGATTGAGGCAATTTCGGTTAATTTTGGAGATTATAGTTATCTTAGAGGATTAAAAAATATCCAAATCATAAGTAATGATTTAGGATTGAATGTAAAAATGATACCTGGAAAAAAAATACAAGAAAAAGTTTTAAGGAAGGGTCCGGCTTGTAACCAATGCACCAGAGTTGCTAAATTAGGACTGGTAAAAAAAGAAGCTGGGGATAGGTTGGTTTTAACCGGATCAAATCAGAGTGATACATGGGGAAAAATGGGTGTAAAATTATGTGGTGGTTTTTATGCTCCGCTTATGAATATGTCCAAAGAAGAAATCAAGGGAATTGCTAGACATTTCAGTTTAAATATTTTAAAAATTGGTGAAAATGAATTCAGAGAAGGGTGTAAATTAAAGCACTTGTTAAAACCTCTCGCAAATCCCGATTATCATGGTCAGGCCGCGGCTGAAGCAAATGAAATTTTACTAGAAATACTAAAGAAAGAAAAATTTAATCAGGTTTTGGCAAATGTTAAAATAATCGGTCCATTGAGTAAGAACATTGGATTAGTAAATATATCACCTATGCCGGGGGTTAAATTAAAAAATAGAATAGTTAAAGAGCTAAAAAAAATAAAAACTTTGGAAAAATTTGAAATTTTAGAAAAACCTGTAAAATTAATTATAAAAGCAAATAAAGGACAATTTGATAATCAGCATTCACGTTATTGGTTAGAAAAGGGCAGACTTCAACCCGATTTCACAGTTCCTATTACGCTTGAATGGCTATTAACAACCAATAAAAATCTGGCTACTTTCCAAGTGGTTGATTACCAAATTATAGGATAGCACAATAAATCAGTATCGAGTACATAGTTTCGGGTGTAGAAAATAGAAGTCAGGAGCCAGAATTCAGGATTCAGAATATTATAAACGGATAATGTAAAGCACAGAACGTAACTAGTTACACGGTTAACTAGATAATAAATCAATGTAAAATTAGCTAACTAATTTAATTGGTGAATAGGTGAATTACCTAATTGGTCAATTAATTTAAATTAATTCAAGGAGGGATTAAGAAAAATGTCTAATCAGAACTTATCTGAATTTGATATTGAAGAAGCTATTAAAAATGTAATGGACTTAATGGGAATTGCCGCACGTACTGCACCAAAATCTGCAGGAAAAGATTTTGTAGTGATCAAAGCAATATATGGAGTTGATGTAAAAAAATTAGCGGAAGAGATGGTCAGTTATGGCGAAGAGATGGGTAAGAATAATTTTGATCGTGATGGTAATAATGTTAAAAATTCTCTGGCTGTATTGTTAATAGGCCTAAAAGAAGCTCAGTCTCTCGGCTTGAATTGTGGTGCCTGCGGATACGACCAGTGTACTGACCGAATTTCCCATATGGGTAGTGAATTTGACGGACCACAATGTGCTTTTCGATTGCTGGATATGGGAATAGCTATTGGTTCAGCGGTTAAAACTGCCGGAATGATGAATGTAGATAATCGTATCATGTACCGGGCAGGAATAGTTGCCAAAAAAATGGGTTTAATAGATGCGGATTTCGTCATGGGCATCCCTTTATCGGTAACTGGCAAGAGTATTTATTTTGACCGGTAAGTCTAATTAAATTACTATTTATTTTTAAAATAGTAAGAAACTAAATTACTGTGAAATAATTACTCAGTATTCTAATAAGAAAATGAGAAAAATTAGCCATTTTTTATAGATATGACTGACGTTTGCCAAGTAAATATTTTAAAACAATATAAAATAATTTAAGTAAAAGAATTTAGAAAGTCTTTGTTTATCTTAATTTTCAATAAAAATGTTTTAATAAAAAAATATTATGGAGATTAATTTTATAAATTGGCACAATAATTGCTTTATTATTGGTTAGAATGAAAAAAATCAGAAGGAGGTGAAACAGATGAAAACGAAGTTGATGATACTAACCTTAATAGTCGCAATAACTGTAGTATTTTTAGGTTTTGCTCAATTTTCTTATGCTCAACAAAATACACCTTTAGTGAAGCAGAAAGTGCAACAGCAAAAGAGCAGTGTATTTAGAGAAATGAGGGAAAGAAGACTAAAAGATAGTCCGGCAGTAAAGATGAGAGAATTTATCGAATCTCTAAACCTATCCGAAGAACAAATAACTGAAATTAACAAAACTCTGTTAGATTTTCAAAAAGATACTGTTGAGCTTAGGAATAGTACACAGATTAGAGAATTAGAAGTTAAAGCGTTATTATTAGAACCGCAAACTGAGTTGGTAAAGATTAGAGCAAAACTGCAAGAAATTGCTGGTTTACAAGTAGAATTAAAAGTTAAAACAATTGAGAAATATTTAGAAGTTAAAGAATTATTAACTCCTGAACAGCAAGCAAAATTACCCTTGGGAGTTCCTTCCCAAATATTTGTATTAGAAAAATTAGGTTCTAGTGTAATAAATAGAAATTTTTGTTGGTAAATATTAGAGCCGGTTAAAAAATAGGGAGGAGGATAATTATTTTTCTCCCTGCAACTTATTATTATATCGAGGTGTAAATAGAAAATGATAAAAATGAAATTAGTAAAAATAAATAGAAATCTTATTCTTGTTACAGCTTTAATCTTTCTTCTTTCTTTGAGCTGGGTAGGTAGTGTAAGTGCAGAAACTGAACAAACCAAACCATATTTGGCTCTCGAATCTTTCAGTGGTAGCATTGCAGATATCGCAGAAAGAGTGGGGCCTGCAGTTGTAAATATTGATACAGTAAGAATGGTTGAACAAAGTTCTCCTTTTTCTAGTGATGACCCAATATTTCGTCATTTTTTTGGAGAACAATTTAGAGAATTTTCAAAAGCAATTCCTCAAAAAGGGACTGGTTCAGGGTTTATCATTAATAAGGAAGGATATATTCTCACTAATGAACATGTAGTTCATAAAGCTGATAAAATAAAAATTACTCTCGCTGATGGAAGGAAATTTGACGGAAAAGTAGTTGGTTCAGACGAGACCTCTGATATGGCTATTGTAAAAATAAAAGAAGACGATTTACCAATGGTGGAATTAGGTAATTCAGAAGATTTAAGAGTGGGAGAAATTGTAGTCGCTATTGGAAATCCCTATGGCCTTCAACAGACTGTAACTATGGGAGTGGTTAGCGCTAAGGGACGTTCTATTCCTGCAGGCATAGAAGGACATGTTTATAGAAATTTTATTCAAACCGATGCCGCAATTAATCCGGGAAATAGCGGAGGTCCTTTATTAAATACAAAAGGAGAGGTTGTAGGGATAAATACAGCGATTATTCCTTACGCCCAGGGTATTGGATTTGCAATCCCAATCAATATTGCCAAGAAAAACATCGATGATCTTATCAATTTGGGTAAAGTAAGAAGATCGTGGTTAGGAGTATATATTCAAGAAGTTACTCCGGAAATTGCTGAACAATTTGAAATAACCGAAGCTCAAGGTGTATTGGTGGGTGATGTGATTGAAGATAGCCCGGCAGAAGAATCAGGGATAAAAAGAGGAGATATAATCGTAAGAGTTAATGATGAAGAGGTTAATTCTCCGGAAGAACTTCAAGATAAAATAAGAAATATTGATATAGGTAAAAAGGCAAATATAGAAATTGTACGGAATGATAAAAAAATGAACTTTATTGTAAAAATTGGTGAAATGCCTACGGAAAACGAGGGAAAATCTACAAAAGAAAAAGTATTTTCTGTTCAAACAGGGATGCAAGTTGAAAAAGTTACTAACGAGATTGCCCAGGAACTTGGATTGTCCCGTGTAGAAGGTTTGGTAATTACCGAAGTCATTCCGGGAAGCTCTGCAGATGATATGGGCCTACAAAGAGGAGATGTGATATTGGAGGCTAATCGCATAGAAGCATCATCTATGCAAAAATGGGAAGAAATAATTAACACCTTAAAACCGGGAGATACTCTATTATTGCTGGTATATCGTAACCATCATACTTACTATGTTCCCATTAAAGTAGAGAAGATTGATTGAATAAGATAGAAGCCAGGAGCCAGAATCCAGTATTCAGAATATTAAATAACATAGAGCAGATAGCGTTGAGGAAGTCGTAATAAGTAAGTGATTTGTAGGGGCAGACCTTGTGTCTGCCCGTAATTTTGTATTTATGTATTCGTTAGTGCAAGCTTTAGTGAGGTAGTTAGATAGGAAGAAAAAACTACTCTTTCTATCTTTTCTTCCTCTTTCTTAACTCGATATTGTTTTTCAGCTTTTTTAAAATAATTTTAAAATATGGTAAAATATTAGAAATATTTAAGGAATGAGACGGTTTATAAAATTGAAAAAAGATAAAAATTATAAATTATCTACCCCTTCTCGAGAGAGGAATATTGTTTTTGCTTTAATTATTCTCTTACTTCTTGCTCTGCTACTGGGTTCTTTAACTTACAATGAAGTACAAAGGGAAAGAAATTATTTATGGGAATTAGCGCGTTCGGAAGGATTAAATATTGCCTTTTCTATTCAGACCCTTGGTCCCCGGTTTATCCTGAATAAAAATGCCCTAAAAGAAATCTTACTGCTTTTGAAAAAAGAAGGAGTAAGCTATATTGATATTTGTAATGATAAAGGGGTAGTTTTAATTAGTACCGAAGAGGAAAGGTGGAAAAATACAATAAGAATTCCTATCCCGGGTAAAATAAATTTTATAAACACTAAAGATGAAAAAAAGATTAGAATACTTCAGGTAATAAAACCATTCAATCTCGATATTAATAAACAGTTAGACATTTGGAAAGTATTGCCTATTAGAAATAGTTATTTAATAGTGGGAGTAAACTTAGAAGGATATTATAATAGATTAAGCCAGACTAGAAGAAGAATTATATTAAATTACAGTGTTATAATGGCTTTAGTGTTATTGGGAATTTACGTTATTATTAAATTACAAGAGACCTATATCGTAAAAAAGACCTTGAATGAAATAAAAGATTATACTTCAAAATTACTGGAAACCATGGATAATGCGGTAATTTCGGTAGATAATAAGGGGATCATTAAAACTTTTAACCGCAAAAGTGAAGAAATATTTAGTAAAAAGAAAGAAGAAGTATTAAACAAGGATTGTCAGGAAGTTTTAAATTTAAAGATTAAGGGAAAATGCCTCCTTAAGGAATGCCTTTTAGATAGAAAAAATATTGCTCAAGAGATAATTTTAGAAGAAAAGGGATTAAAGAAAAAAATATTAGACCTGAACACTTCATTTTTAACGGATAAATCCGGGGAAATAACCGGTTTGGTGGCAGTGATAAGAAATGTGACTGAAATTAAGGATTTAAATGAGGAAATAGCCCGCCATAGAAGATTAGCTTCATTAGGAAAATTATCCGCGGGCATTGCCCATGAAATCAGGAATCCTTTAAGCTCGATTAGAGGACTTGCTCAATTTGTCCATAATTCATTTTCTAAAACTGATGAAAGAAAAGAAGATCTCAATACTATCATTCAAGAGGTAGACAGATTAAATCATCTGATTATTCAAGTATTAGATTTCGCTAAATTAAGAAAATTAGATCTAACTCGATTTTATATAAATGAATTAATTGTTAAAATTGTGGAACTCCTGAAATTAGAATCGAAAAATAAAAAGATTCACTTTGATTTAATGCTTTCAAGAAATATTTCTTTTATTCAAGCCGATGAAAATCAAATTAGACAAATTTTGATAAATATAATTATTAATTCCATTCAAGCTATCCCTGTTAGTGGTAAAATAAATATTATAACAAAGATGAATAAATTAAATGGAGAGCCGGCAATAGAATTAATAATTGAGGATAATGGAATAGGTATTCCAGAGAAAGATTTACCCCAGATTTTTGATCCGTTTTTTACAAAAAAAGATCAAGGTAGCGGCCTGGGTCTTTCAATTGTGTATAAACTTGTAGAAAGTCATCATGGGGAGATAAAAGTTGAGTCCAGTGAAGGGAAAGGAACAAAATTTATTATATTTCTACCTCAAAAAGGAGTGAAGTAAATTTGCGAAAAATATTATTGACGGATGATGACCAAAATGTACGAAGAATGTTGACTCGAGTTCTTTCCACAGAGGGATATTTTATCAAAGAAGCAACAGATGGTTTGGATGCCATTAAAAAATTGGAAAAAGAGAATTATAGTTTAATCTTGTTAGACCTTAAAATGCCGGGATTAAATGGACTAGAAACCTTAAAAAAAATTCGGGAATCTGATTATAATTTACCGGTAATTATGATGTCAGCTTACGGAACGGTAACAGAAGCAGTAGAGGCAATGAAATTAGGTGCTTTGGATTACCTGGTAAAACCTTTTGATATTGAAGAATTGAAAATAACCATCAATCGAGCTATAAAACAATATGAGCTGGAAGTAGAAAATATTTATTATCGGGAAGAAGAAGAGAAAAGATTTAATTTTGATGAAATTATCGGTAAAAGCAGTGCGATTGAAAAGGTCATTGAAATGATTAAAAACGTAGCTCCGACGGAAGCAGCTGTGTTGATTAACGGTGAAAGTGGAACGGGAAAAGAATTAGTTGCTCGTGCTATTTATAAAAATAGTGATCGTAATGACAGACCGTTTGTTGTGGTAAATTGTGCAGCTTTTTCTTTAAATCTTTTAGAAAGTGAACTTTTTGGTCATGAGAAAGGTGCTTTTACCGGAGCGGTAACCCGTAGAATCGGGCGCTTTGAAATGGCTAATAGCGGGACTATTTTTTTAGATGAAATCGGAGAAATAGATCTTTCCACTCAAATGAAACTACTTAGAGTAGTACAGGAAAAAGAATTCGAGAGAGTCGGTAGTTCAAGAAGTATAAAAGTAGATGTGAGAATATTATCCGCAACAAATAAAGATTTAAAAAAAGAAATTAAAAACGGTACATTTAGAGAAGATTTATTCTATCGTCTTAATGTGTTTAATATAGAAGCACCTTCTTTAAGAGATAGAAAAGAAGATATTCACCTTTTGGCAGAGCATTTTATTAATAAATATAATAAAATATTAAATAAGAAAATAGAAAACATTTCTCCGAAAGCAATGGAATACCTTTTGGATTATAATTATCCGGGAAATATAAGAGAATTGGAAAATATTATTGAACGTAGCATGATTATGACCAAAGACCATGTAATGAATGAAGATTATTTTGCTTTTGTAGACAAAGAAAGAATGATTGAAAAAAAGGGGACTTTGAAGGAAATGGAAAAAGAGGCGATAATAAAATATTTAATCCAAAATAATAGTAATCGAACTAAAACAGCAACGGATTTAGGTATTAGCCGTCGTAATTTGCAGAATAAAATTAAGATATACAAGATAAATTTATAAAATATGTTCCGGATCTAGTATTATCAAAAAATGAAAAAGAAAATATCTATATTTTTTACCTTTTTTGATTAATAAAATAACATTTATTTCTTTTTCTATTCTTGACATTTTTATTAGCATCACTTACACTAATGGGGAAAATCGTTGGATTTAAAAAGGCTTGTATCTTTGCAAGAACAAGACCATGATTAGAGAAAAATAGAATTATTTCGTCTGGTATCTTTTGACGGAACTGGAACGGAGGTAAAAAAAATGAATCATTCTTCTGCTACACCGCTATTCAAGCTAACAACTCGCCAAATGGCTATTTCTGGAATGTTAGGAGCTATTGCAATTCTTTTAGGGATAACCCGTTTAGGTTTTATTCCTGTTCCCACACCCGCAGGTAATGCGACCATTATGCATATTCCTGCAATTTTAGGAGGGATACTGGAAGGTCCGGTGGTTGGAGCATTAACAGGCTTAATTTTTGGCATATATAGTTTTGCAAATGCAACCAATCCAATTTTTGCAGATCCTCTTATTGCAATTCTACCAAGAATATTTATCGGAGTCGCTTCTTATTATACCTATAAATACTTTAAACAAAGTAGTGTTTTGGCAGCAGCAATGGGAACACTAACTAATACGATTGGCGTATTGGGACTTGCGACGATAAGGGGATATCTTCCCGGAAAAGTTAGTCTTTCAATAGGATTTATTCACGGTATTCCCGAAATAATAGTTGCAGCATTATTAGTTACAATTTTAGTGAAAGCTTTAAAAAAACTCGGATATTAAGTTTTAAAATCAAACATGTAAGGCAGAGAAATCGATATTTTCTCTGCCTTATTTTTCTTTTCAAGAAAATAAAAGAGTGAATTAAATATTAAATTTCATTGAAAACTTAGGAGATGAACAGAAGGAGGAGATAAGGTAAAATGATTTTAGTTATTGATGTAGGAAATACTCATACTGTATTAGGAATTTATAATGGTAAAAAATTAGAAAAATTTTGGAGAATTTCAACCGACTTAAACAAAACCGAAGATGAATATGGTATATTATTAAAAAACTTGCTTTCTAACTCGAAATTAATATTTTCAGATATAAAATCAGTAGTTATATCTTGTGTTATCCCTCCAGTAAGCTGGATATTAAAAAAGATGTCTAAAGATTATTTTAAAGTTACTGCTATTGTTGTTGGACCGGGAATCAAGACCGGAATTTGTATTAAACTTGATAATCCCAAAGAAGTTGGTGCAGATAGAATTGTTAATGCAATTGCAGCATATGACCTATATGGAGGTCCGGTGATCATTGTTGATTTTGGTACAGCTACCACTTTTTGTGCAGTAGATAAAGAGGGAAATTATTTAGGTGGGGCCATTGCTCCGGGAATAGATATTTCCGAAAAAGCATTATCTGAAAAAACTGCCAAGTTGCCTAAAATTGAATTAATCGACCCAAAAAAGTGTATAGGAAGCAATACAATTTCTGCAATGCAGTCAGGAATATTCTATGGATATTTAGGTTTAACAGGAGAGTTGATTAGAAGAATTAAAAAAGAATTGGGAGAAGATTCTTTGGTAGTAGCCACCGGAGGGGAAGCTGAGTTAATAGGAAATACAAGTAATGAAATTGACAAGATTAATCCTTTTTTAACCTTGGAAGGTTTACGCTTAGTATATGAGATGAATAAGATTTAATTCACCAATTTACCAATTAAACAATTAAGACGTATATTATTGAGTATTGAGTTGATAAGAAACAGGTGTAGAGGTACAATGAATTGTGCCCTTCTTTTGTAATTTCATATACAGGCGAGACGCTTGTTGATCTTGTATTTAATTTTGAATTTTAAATTATAGCTTTAAGTTTTGCGCTTTTCGTTATATCTGTTTTTCTATACACTCTACGCTAAACACTATTTTAAAATTTCCATACTAATATCCAATGACTTTACCGAATGAGTAAGAGAGCCAACGGAAATTAAATTAATTCCGGTTTGGGCAATTGCCCTTACAGTTTTTAAAGTTATTCCCCCCGAAGCTTCAAGTAATACTTTTCCTCTGGACATTTCTACGGCTTTTCTCATGGTAGTCAAATCCATGTTATCCAGCATAATAATATCAACACTTTCTTCTAAAACTTCTTTCAATTGAGATAAATTCTCCACTTCTATTTCGATTTTAACCGTATGAGATGCATTTTTTTTGGCTAGTTGAATAGCAGGCTTTACTCCGCCAGCAAGAGCAATGTGATTATCTTTTATTAATATTGCATCATACAAACCAAATCGATGGTTTGATGCTCCACCAATACGTACAGCGTATTTTTCTAATATCCTTAATCCGGGGGTGGTTTTTCGAGTATCTACTATGCGGACAGGATAATCTTTAATTTCATGGCAATATTGTGAGGTCATGGTAGCTATACCGGACATTCGTTGTAAAAAGTTTAAAGCGATTCTTTCACCTTTTAAAATTGCTTGAGCTGGCCCGTGAATTTTAACTAATATCTCTCCAATAGAGATCTCTTGACCTTCATTTACTGTACATTGAAAATCAATTTTTGAATCTAATTTTTTAAATACTAATGAAGCAATATTTAGACCGGCTATAATTCCATTTTCAGATGTCTTAATGATTCCATGAGCATGTAGAGAAGGATGGATGATAGAATTAGTAGTAATATCTCCCGTGCCAATATCTTCTACCAAAGCTTGCTCAATAATTTTTTCTATCTGAATGTTTTCATTTTCCTGAAAATCCATTTTTAAGATACCTCTTTAAATCATAAATTAGTTGTTAGTGAATAGTGAATAGTCGTTGGTTAAGAAAATACAAAGAATGAATGCCTGGTTTTAAATAACTAAAAAGTAAAAACTAAAAGCGAAAAACCATAATTTTAAATTCAAAACTTTTTCGTAGACTATAAATTTAAGCCCTGTTTCTTATTTTATCATTTTTTACTATATAACATGCAGTATAAGAAAGAAGAAACTCAATAGACGGAACAACATATTTAAATTTTAAATTTTGGGTTATGGCTTTACGTTTTGCGCTTTTTGTTTTTCGCTGTTAAACTATCCACTAAACACTGTATGCTATACGTTAACATTCAATACTCTTTTTCCAGTTTATATCATCTCTATCCGGAAAATCCTGGCGATAATGAGCGCCCCGGCTTTCTTCCCGTATGAGAGCGGATTTAATGACCAGATCAGCCAATATAATAAGGTTAGCTAATTCAAATTGGTTTATATCAGTAAATTCCATATTTAGATAAGATTTCCATCGAGCAATTTTTTCTCGAGCTTTGATTAAACCTAGGTAAGTCCGGGTTATGCCGACATTATCCCACATTATCTCTTGTAACTCTTTTTTTATTTTTACCGTATTAAATTCTTTGATTACTTTACGTGAAATGTGATAAGAAATTTCAATTTTTTTTATTTTTGTCATAGGATGTCTGATCAATTTTTTATTAATTTTTTGGGTAATTCTGTTACCAAAAACTAATCCTTCTAAAAGTGAATTGCTGGCCAGGCGATTGGCGCCGTGTACTCCTGTATTGGAGCATTCTCCGCAAGCAAATAAATTGGTGAAATTGGTTTGTCCCCAGGTATCGGTTTTTATTCCACCCATGGTGTAATGGGCAGCGGGGGCAACCGGTATATATTCTTTTTCCGGATCAATACCTATCTTCATGCAATTTTTATAGATAGTGGGAAAACGTTTGGAAAATTTATCTTTTATTTTGGTTGCATCAAGGTATACGTGGCTGCTTTTCGTTTTTTTCATTTGGTCAGTAATGGCTCTGGCAACAATATCTCTGGGTGCTAGTTCCGCCAGAGGATGATAGGAGGGCATAAATATTTCTTTTTTATTGTTTACCAAGATAGCTCCTTCGCCCCGAACCGATTCAGATATAAGAAATTTAGGACTTCCCTGGTGATAAAGGGCTGTGGGGTGAAATTGGATGAATTCTAAATTGGCAATAGTTATTCCGGCTCGATAGGCGAAAGCAATGCCGTCTCCGGTAGCCACAGCAGGATTAGTAGTATTAGAAAAAAGCTGTCCTAACCCACCACTGGCCAGGATAGTATATTTTGCTAAATAGGCAGAAAATTCATTGGTTTTATTGTTTAAAGTGAGTAAACCATAACAGACATTATCTTTGGTTAAGATATCAATCACCAGAATATCTTCATTAATTTTTATATCATTTTCTTTTTTGACCTTTTCCGATAAAGATCTTTCTATCTCTGCACCGGTTGCATCTCCCTGCGCATGTAGAATTCTTGGTCTTTGATGTGCTGCTTCCAGGGTTGTTTGGAATTTCCCTTCAATTTTATCAAACTTAGTTCCCATTTCAATAAGCTCTTCAACGCATTTTGGTCCTTCATTGACTAAAATTTCTACTGCCTTGGGATCACAAAAATTTGCTCCTGCCTTTAAGGTATCTTCCATGTGAAGGCTGGGTGAGTCTTTGTCACCCAAAGCTACAGCTATACCTCCCTGAGCATATTCAGTATTGCTTTCAGTCAACTTGTTTTTTGTTAGGATTGTTACTTCACCTAATGATAGAAGCTTTAGAGCAGTATAAAGTCCGGCAATACCGGAACCCACAACAAGGAAATCAGTATAAACCTTTTTAAGGTGAGAAAGATCGAAATTTAACAGGTATCGAGGTAACATATGTGAAACAGTCCTTTCATGAATTCATTTTTGAATAATTTACCGTTTTTCTTGATTAATAAAAGGTTTTAGTTTTAAAGAAAATATTATTTTGATGCTAATTCTTATTTCCGAGTAAATATTTTTTTAATATTAGATGGTTTGATCAGATACTTTACTTTTAAAAATATCTTTAGTTATTCATTTTATTTTGAAATTTCCATCATTCTATTTAAGGCAATCAAGGCTTTTTTTCTTATGTTATCCGGTACTTTTACCCGTGGTTTCAACATCTTTAGCGAAGAGAGGATTTTTTCCAGGCTAATTAATTTCATATCCCGGCAGATCATTTTATTTGAAGCGGGGTAGAATCGTTTAGATGGGTTATTTTTTTCTAATGGATGAAGGATTCCTATTTCTGTGCCTATAATGTATTCTTTCGCCTGATTATCTTTTACAAAGTCGATGATGCCTTTTGTACTACCGATGTAATCGGCTAAATCACAAACCTCAGGACGACATTCCGGGTGAACCAGAAGCAACGCCTGAGGATGGAGATTTTTTATATGAAGTACATCATCTTTAGTTAGAAGGTTATGAGCAGGACAATAACCTCTCCAGGGAATAATGTTCTGCTTTGTTTTACTGGCGGTAAACCGAGCTAAGTTCATATCCGGCAAAAATAGAATATTTTTTTCTTTTGAAATCGAACGAGCAACTTGAAGGGCATTTGCAGAAGTACAGCAATAATCACTCAAGGCTTTAACTGCTGCATGCGAATTGACATACGAAAGGACCGTAATAGGTTGCATCTCTCTAATTTTTGCTTCAACCTCTTTAACCGGAGCCATATCCGCCATAGGACATCCTGCATGAATATCAGGAAGAAGAACTATTTTTTCCGGTGAAAGTATGGAGGCAGTTTCAGCCATAAATTGAACGCCACAGAATAAAATTACTTTTGCTTTAGTTTTTGCAGCTTGCTTACTAAGGAAAAGGGAGTCGCCTGTAAAATCCGCGATATCTTGTATTTCACCGGGTTGATAAACATGCGCTAAAATCACGGCATCTCTTTTCTTTTTCCAAACTAAAATATTTTCGATTAATTCTTTACTGGATAGTTTTTTAATTTTCTTGTTCACTTTTTTCTCCTGATTTATGTAAATAAGAATTTTATAGCACAGAATAATATAACTATTATATCATAAAAAAATTAGATAAATAATCTTTTTTATTGTATTATATTTTACAAAAAAGTAAAGAGGTAAAATAGAATTTCAAATATAAATATATTGAATATGCGGAAAAAAGACAATAATTAAATAATTTATTTTTTTATAGGGTCGCAAATAGAGATATATCTGGTTCAAAGGCAGATTGACAAGACGGTTGAATAGAGAGTAATATTATAAAAAGTGAAAAACGAAAAGCGTAAAGTGCAAAACTATAATTCGAAATTCAAAATTAAAAAAGCTTGCAAATCGCAAATCATAACTATCAATTTATTGCTAATTTATCGTATTCTCTATGCTAAATACTTTACGATATACGTTAATATGCCCAATATGTGATATAAATTATTGTTTACTAATAAATAATCAAATTAACAAATTAATATATAGAGGTGTGATAAATTATGGAAAAACAAAGATTTATTAATGTTGAAGGTTTAACCTTTGATGATATATTGCTGGTTCCCAGACAATCAGACGTACTTCCCGGAGAAGTTGACCTTTCTACAAAATTTAGCAAGAATATTAGATTAAAGATACCTTTGGTAAGTGCTGCCATGGACACCGTCACTGAATCGAGATTAGCTGTCGCTATTGCCCGTGAGGGAGGTATTGGAATAATCCATAAAAATATGTCTATAGAAGAACAGGTTAAAGAAGTCGACAAGGTAAAAAGATCCGAAAGCGGTGTAATTGTTAACCCGATATCTTTAACTCCGGATAAAAATATTGAAGAAGCAATTGAATTGATGGGAAGATACCATATTTCAGGAATTCCCATAGTGGATAATAAAAAGAAACTGGTCGGTATTTTAACGAATCGCGATATTCGTTTTTTGGATAATAAAAAATATAAAATTGAAGATATAATGACTAAAAAAAATTTAGTAACCGCCCCTGTTGCTACTACCCTGGAGGTAGCGAAGAAAATACTACATAAAAATAGAATTGAAAAATTACCCATAGTAGATAAAAATTTTATTTTAAAAGGATTAATTACTATAAAAGATATCGAAAAAGCCAAGCAATATCCCAACTCCAGCAAAGACGCCAAAGGAAGGCTTCGAGTTGGCGCGGCTGTTGGAATTTCCCGGGATACATTTGAAAGAACTGAAGCATTAGTAAAAGCCAAAGTAGATGTTATTGTGGTTGATACTGCGCATGGACACTCTACACGAGTTATTGAAACAATCAAAAATATAAAGAAAAATTATGATGTCGAATTGATAGGGGGAAATGTTGCTACTTTTGAAGGGGCAGAAAGCTTGATGAAAGCAGGAGTTGATGCTGTAAAAGTAGGTATAGGCCCGGGTTCTATCTGTACTACTAGAATCATTGCCGGAATAGGTGTTCCCCAGATTACTGCAATTCAAGAATGTAAAAGAGCGGCCAGAAAATATAATATACCTCTAATTGCTGATGGTGGAATAAAATACTCCGGAGATATCGTAAAAGCATTGGCAGTTGGTGCTGATTCGGTTATGATTGGAAGTCTGTTTGCCGGCACTGAAGAAAGTCCGGGTGATGTCGTTCTCTATAAAGGAAGAAGTTATAAAGAATATAGAGGAATGGGTTCTATCGGAGCTATGAAAAAAGGGAGCAAAGACAGATATTTTCAAGAAGAAACAGAAGACAGCAAGTTAGTTCCGGAAGGAATTGAAGGAAGAGTATCTTATAAAGGTTTGCTTTCAGCTTGTATATTTCAATTATTAGGCGGGGTTCGATCCGGAATGGGTTATTGTGGGGTAAAAAACCTTCAAGAGTTGTTGGAGAAAACCAGTTTTGTGAAAATAACTTCTGCGGCTCTAAGAGAGAGCCACCCCCATGATATTATTATTACCAAAGAAGCACCTAATTATGGTATAGAATAGAACTATTTTATTACGGGGACTTGTTGAAACATGAAAAATGAAACTTATAATACTGATTTTGTCAAAGCAGAAACGTATTTAAATGATGGACACCTTGATCAGGCTATTAAAGAATTTCAGGATATGGTAAAAAGATTTCCGGCAGATGCTAAATGTTATTGTAAGCTGGGAGCGTGTTTTGCTTATCAAAAAAAATTTAAACAGGCAAAAGAATACATTGAAAAAGCGATAGATTTAAATTTGAAATTCCCGGAACCATATAACAATTTAGGCAATATTTTTCTAGAAGAAAAAAATTATAAAAAAGCGGTTGATTTATACGAAAAAGCGATAAGTTTAAATCCGGATTATGCTGCAGCTCATAGTAATTTAGGGTTGGCTTATAAAAAATTAAATCAATATGATAAAGCGGTTAGATCATTTAAAAAAGCTGCAGAAATTGACCGAAAAACTCCTACTGAAAAAGTAAAAGAAATAATGAATAAATCAAAATTGAAAATTAATTTTAATTTGATAATATTTTTAATAATTGGCTTGATAATCATCTGGTTTTTATTCACAAGGTAAAATGAATTTAAATAACAATTTAAATATTCGGAAAGAGGAGGGATAATAATATTATGAGCGAAGAAGGCAATGATCTCAATAATGCTAAACGGATACATCAAAATGTAATGGTAATTGACGGACATTGTGATACAATTTTAGAAATTGCAAATAAAAAAATTAATTTCGGAAAAAGAAACACAAAAGGACACCTGGATATTCCCCGTTTGCAGGAAGGCGGAGTTAATGTTCAGGTTTTTGCAATTTTTATAGAGGATATTTACAAACCAGATAGAGCTTTGAAGAGGACCCTGCAGTTGTATGACATTTTTTATCAGGAGTTGATGAATAACCAAAATCATATATCCTTGATTACCCATTGTTACCAAATAGAAAAAGCAAGAAAAGCAGGTAAAATAGGCGTAATACTTGCCATTGAAGGCGGAGAGGCAATGGAAGGAGATTTGGGAATCTTACGTGTATTGCATAAATTGGGCATTAGATTGATAACTCTCACTTGGAATCAGAGAAATCAGATCGCTGACGGAGTTGGTGAAGCGAGAACTAATAGTGGTTTGACGGAGTTTGGTGTAAAGGTTGTGGAAGAAATGAATAAGTTAGGAATACTGATTGATATATCTCACCTTTCAGAGACTGGCTTTTGGGATGTTATTAAACTTAGTAAAAAAACAATTATTGCTTCTCATTCTAATTGTTATACCTTATGCTCTCATCCGAGAAATTTGAAAGATTCCCAGATTAAGGCATTATCCGATATGGGAGGTGTAATCGGAGTGACCTTTGTTCCTGCTTTTTTAACGAAAGATAAAAGAAAAGCAAATATTGAAGACGTTCTTGATCATATAGATTATTTAGTAAAGATAGGTGGAATAAATTGCGTAGGAGTAGGTTCTGATTTTGACGGAACAAAAATATTGCCACTTAAGCTGGATGGAGTGGATAAAATACCAAATATAACTTCCGGATTGATAAGAAGAGGATATAAAGAGAATGAGATTTTAAAAATATTAGGTGGTAATTTTTTAAGGGTATTTAAGGAAATCATTGGTTAAAAAAACATAATCTAAAAAAATTTTCAAAAAAAGAAGGATTTAATCATTTTCTTATAGAATTAAAATTTAGAAAGTAACTTTTATTATG
>CAZMLS010000005.1:0-39993 GCA_964567215.1 uncultured Atribacterota bacterium
AAGAGAGGAATAAAGAATAGGAGTCAGGAGTCAATCGGGCAATCGGTCAATTGGTCAATCGGTCAATTGGTAAATTGTATTATCTTAACTCGATACTATGTACTCAATACTCGATACTAATTTAATTGTAAAATTAATTTATTTGAGAATTTTTTAAAATAATGGTATAGTTTTACCACAAAATACTATCAAAGGAGGAAATTTTAAATGTCGGATAATTTTAATGAAGAAAAAGAAAAAATTATTAACTTTACTGAAAATATACCAAAATTCCTATTTGGCAAAGGCATTTTTGGCGGGTTTTTAATTATTATTTTAATTCTTTATCTTGCTACTGGAATTTTTATTGTTGCTCCGGATGAGCAAGGTGTCGTTAAAAGATTTGGGAAATTTTCACGTCTTGAAAGCCCTGGTCTTAATTATCATTTTCCTTACCCTATTGAAACAGTAATTACCCCGGCCGTTACTCAGGTAAAAAGAATAGAAATTGGTTTTCGTACTGTTGGTTCCGGCTCATCCACACGTTACCAGGAAGTTTCTAATGAAGCTTTAATGCTAACCGGTGATGAAAATATTGTGAGCGCAGATGCAATTGTGCAATATAAGATAAAGGACCCGGTAAGTTATCTGTTTAATATCATTCTGCCGGAACAAACGGTAAAAAGCGCCGCGGAAGCTGCTTTAAGACAGGTTGTCGGTGAAAGAAAAATAGATGAAGCACTTACCGTTGGGAAGTATGAAATCCAAGAGGAGACAATGAAATTACTTCAATCACTTTTGGATTCTTATGAAGCCGGTATCCTGATTGTTGCGGTTCAACTACAGGATGTCAATCCTCCCAAAGAAGTGCAGGCAGCTTTTAAAGATGTGGCAAGTGCAAAAGAGGATAAAAGCAGATATATTAATCAAGCGCAAGGCTATAAAAATGATATTATCCCTAAAGCTCGCGGAGAAGCAGTGAAGATGACCAAAGAGGCGGAAGCTTACAAAATTGAAAGAATAAAAAAATCCGAAGGCGAAATAGCAAGGTTTAATAAAATTTTAGAAGAATATAAAAATGGAGAATATGTTACCAAAGCTCGTATCTACCTGGAAACCATGGAAGAGATACTGCCCAACATGAATAAAGTCATTGTTGACTTAGACAGTAACCAATCCTTAGTTAACCTTCTACCTCTGGGCGATATTCCGCTTCTCAATGCTTCTTCTAAGGAGGTAACTAAATAATGAAAAAAGGAACAATAACCATAATCATTATCGTTTTAATCTTAATAGTGGCTAACCTTAGTTTATTTATCGTCGATGAAACCAGACAAGCCATCGTATTGCAATTAGGAAAACCTATAAAAGCTATTCAACAACCGGGTTTAAATTGGAAACTTCCCTTCATTCAGAATGTAGTGTACTTCGAAGATAGACTTTTGGTTTATGATGCCGCACCTACTGAAATTATCACCAAAGATAAAAAAACCTTGATTGTCGATAATTATGCCAGATGGAAAATAACTAATCCGTTAAGGTTTTTACAAACTGTTCGGGATTTAAATGGAGCACAGGCAAGATTGGACGATATTATTTATTCAGAGCTAAGGGTGGATCTTGGATTATTTAATATGACTGAAATCGTCTCTGAAATTAGAGAAGAAATTATGGAACGGGTTACCAAGATCAGCAATGAAAAATCAGCTACTTATGGCATAGAAATTGTAGATGTAAGAATAAAAAGAGTTGACCTTCCACCTGAAAATGAAAAATTTATTTTCGATAGAATGAAAGCGGAAAGAGAGCGGATTGCTAAACAATACCGGGCGGAAGGCCAGGAGGAATCTGCCAAAATAATAGCTGAAACAGAAAAGGAAAAAACCATCATATTGGCAGAAGCCTACAAAACCGCTGAGACAACAAGAGGTGAAGGAGATGCTGAAGCGGTTAAAATTTATGCTCAAAGCTTTAATAAAGATCCGGAATTCTACAAATTTCTACGGACTTTAGATGCATACAAAATTACTTTTAAAGATAAGACAACAGCTTTGCTCTCGGCAGATTCTGAATTTTTAAAATACTTAAGCAATCCTTCAGTTAGCGAATAATCTTTTCGTATCAATAAAAAGAAAAGATTCAACCACAAAAGGGCGTATTTGATACGCCCTTTTGTGGTTATTATTTGCTAATATGCTAATCATCAATTTCCTAAAGTATTTATCTGCTAATTCCAATCATAATTTCTATAATTTTATGATTCCACAATTAATTTTGTAATTCTGCAATTTGAATAATGTTAAGATTATTAAACTGGACGTTGTTTCCTTTAAATTCTTCCTAACTATTTCTTCGCACCATGTGTGATAATCAATACTTTCCTCACCTTTTATTAATTAATATCCTAACTCGGTATTTACTTGATTTTCCGGTTCCTCTCCGCAATACACTTTCACGATATTATTAAAAACCTCTTTAATACTTTCTTCAAATGCTTTATCGCTATAACCTGCGGTATGCGGACTCATTATGATGTTCTTTAATTTTTGAAAATCGTATTTACCCGGCAATATTTTACTTTTTTCTTTGCTTGGATATTGATACCAGGCATCAATTGCTGCTCCTGCCAAATCATTGTTTTTTAAAGCTTCGTACAGATCATTTTCGTTAATTACACTACCCCGGGAAATATTTATAAGATATTTTCCATTCATTAACTGCAGTTCTTTTTTTGTAATCATTCCTTTTGTTTCTTCCGTTAAAGGGACAGAAACAACGAGAAAATCTGATTTTTTTATTACCTTTCTCAAATCTTTATTTTCTCCAAGAAACTCCAATATTTTCTTCTTTTTCAAATCTGTTTTATTTACTTTTCTTTTTATGGCAAATATTTTTATACCTAAAGCATACCCTATTTTTGCAATCTCCCACCCAATGGAACCTAATCCTATAATTCCCATATTTTTCCCGTGAAGTTGAATGCTAGGTTCCCGTGTAGAAAAACCATGCCATACTCCTTTTCTTAAATCATTGTCATTGCTTACAATATTTTTAGCCAAAGCAAGCATAAGCGCTATAGCGTGTTCTGCAACCGCATGTTTATTGGCATGAACATTACATAAACAAACATTCCGTCGATTTCTTAATAAATTAAAATCAATTTTATCAACACCGGTAAAAGGAACCTGGATCAATTTCAATATTTTTGCTTTTTCAAAGGTATCTTCATTTTTTAAGTTTCCGATAATAACTTCCACTTCCGGAATGTATTTTTTAATATCCATCTCGTCATTTTTGTTCAGACTGATGAATTCAAGATTTAAATTGGTTTTTTTATTTAGTTCTGAAAACATTTTTATCCAAACTTGAGGCTTTACCATTTTACTTAAAATCAATATTTTCATTTTACGATTGTTCTTTGATTTAATTTTTTTATTTTCAACCTTTTTTAAAAATTCTTTTATTGCGATTATATGTTTACAATCAATTTTTAATTTCTTTGCCTTATTTTTAAAATCAAGACAATCGCATTTTAAAAGGTTTAAATCTACTCTATGTACATTTTCTGTTTCAAGATTTTTCACCGAGTAACAATTTTTTTCTTTTTTAACAATAAGTTCTTTTACCTTTGCTTTTCTTTTTCTAACTTCTTCCTTTAGTACCGCTTCCTTTGCTAAACCATCTGCAATTGAATTATTATCCCTGCTTTCCCAAATAAAAAATATCTTCCCTTTAATCTTTTCACGTAATTTTTGAACTTTTATAAAAAGGGGTAGTATCTTTTTGTCTTTTACTTTATATTGTCCGTTTAACTGTTTTACTACTAATTGGCTATCACAATATGCTGCTATTCTATCTACTCTTACATCCTTTATCTCCTCCAATCCTCGAATCAAAGCCCTATATTCAGCAATGTTATTTGTTCCGTGTCCAATATATTCGCTGATTTTTTTTACCAATACTTTATCTTTGTATATAACAATACCAATTCCCATACTTCCCGGATTCGGATAGCATGATCCATCCACTCTCATTAAAATATCAGACATAGTCTTTCATTTCCTTATTATTTTTTTTATTTAAAAGATTTTTTATCAATACGATTACTTCTTCCGGCTTTTTTACATAAATTAATTGTCCATCTTCTGTATATTTTTTAAACAATGTCCCTAAGTCAAAATTTAATGAAATAACTTTTTTTCCAATATTTAAAGCCAGGGCGATTTCCGAAATAGTCCCGGTTTTGCCGGGAAGAGCTACGACCACTTCACTGGTTTGAACATTGATATAATTTCGAGCAAAACCAATTCCTGTTAGTATTGGAATATCAATATATTCTGAAGCCCATGATGAATTATCTCCCGGTAAAATACCTATGGTTAGCCCGTCACCTTCTTTCGCCCCTCGAGCTGAAGCCTCCATCATTCCTGAAGCCCTTCCTCCATTAAGCAAAATCCAACCTTCTTTTGCGATTAAATAGCCCAGTTTACGCGCAATCTCATAATCAATGAGGTCATCTATTTCTCCTCCGCCCATAACGCCTATAATAATTTTTCTAATTTTAATCCCCTTCTTTCTTCTCAAACTATTACGATATCCTAAAATGCAATTTAAAATTCTTCAAAAACAAAATATTTCTTTTGTTTACACTATTGTGTTATAATTATAAATCAAAATATAGCTTTTGTCATATTAAAGAAAGAAAGTATCGAGTATTACCTCAAGAAAAAACTTGAGAAAAAATCTTAAAAATGTTTTTTTAAGAAACATGAGAGAAGAATAATATGGATGAACGAATAAAATACGCTTTTGAATATACTAAAATATTAAGAAGACCAAAACAGTTAATATCTACTTTCGGCTCTTCTAACATTCATTTTTATGTATTAACTGAACCGGTTTATTCTGAATTTACAAAAGACAAAAAAGAAACCGTTGTAAGGGAAGGAAAAGTAAGTTGGTATCAACCGAAACTATTTATGCCGAATTATATGTTCCGAATTGAAGGATTTAGCAAAGAAGCAATGAAAACTTTTCAAAAATTGTCAAATGAATATCCTGACCTGGCAGGAATTTTATATAAATTTAAAATAAACAAAGAACTGGATGAAATGAATTTTGTTTCCGATACTTTATTAAATGTAGCGGAAAACATAAATCAGCAGATAGAGAAAAAAGGTGATTCTCTGAGTGCAATCATTAGAGGTGCTGCGGGTCTATGGGATGTATCTTTAACAAAATTTATTTTAGACATGATGACAAGAAGCGCTTATCTCGCTCAAATTCCTGATTTTGCTCAAAAAGGTTTTTTGGGATTGAACCAAGCCGGTCAAACCGTCATTGCAAAAGATAAAAATGGTATCCCTTTGATAGCAAAAGAAGAAATTGAAAAACTATTCAATCTGGTAAAAAAGGGCGAATTAGAACCTGTTAGATTAAAGGAAGAATTGGATAAATGGGGATTATTTCCACAATACCAGGATAGATTTTTCCACCTTTTTAAGAAAAAATAATTTAAAGAATTTCTTTTCTATTCAAGGAAAAACTATTTAATAAAAGCAGGTTATAATTTTTTGTTATGATAAGTATTTTTTAAAATCTATTTTATAATCCTTTTTTCAACGATATAAAGCATGTACATTAATAAAGATGCTAACATACTCACAAAGAATATTAGAAGCCAAAGATGATTAATGCCAAAATTATGAATAAATTTTCCGCTTACCAACGGGCCTATAGCAAAACCTACACCCATAACCACAGGAATTACTGAATTAAATCTTCCTCGATGAGTTATGGGAGTATGGTTGGCAATATATACATTTGTATTAGTGGTTACCAATATTTCTCCTATACTCCAAACAAGGGTTGAAAACAATATCCAGTTTATTTTTGTGACAAAGTATAGCATGCCAAATCCGATACCATACAAAATTCCCGCTAAAGCTACATTTAGCACCGGTTTTATTTTTTGAGTAAAACTGACAATAATCATGGTAAAAAAAGTCACTGTAAGTGCATTGGCAGTCATGGCAAATCCAAAATATTTTGGTCCACTCTCGCCAAATAATTTAACAATTTGTATAGGAAGGCTAAAGGTGTATTGAGCATAAACAAAAGTATAAATGAGAGAAATCAGGGTAAACGCAATCAATTTAGGTCTTTTACAAATAACTTGCCACAGACTTCCTTTTTCTGCTCTTTCGTATTTATTTTCTGATTGAAAACTATCTTCCATCTTTTCTTTCGAAGGCAAAGTTTCTTTTACATAGAAAAATACCAACAGTAGTGAAGCAAATGTTGTTGCAGCATCACCTAAAAATATCCATTTTAGATAATTATTATAGAGAAAACCGGCAATTAAAGGTCCCACTGCAAATCCAATATTATTTCCTAAATATAATAGAGAAAAAGCAGCTTTTCGATTTTTGGGATTACTTAAATCTGTCACCATAGTCATGCTGGCAGGTTGAGCAGCTCCCTGAAAAAACGAAGATAATATCAATAAACGGGGAATTAATAGTGATGACTCCAAATAGGCACATGGTATTAAGCATATTGCAGCCAGGCTTTGAAATAATATGAGTATTTTCTTTCTACCGAATGAATCTGACAATCTCCCTCCGAGTAACATGCCCGGAGCCCGGGCTGTTATGGCAAGCATGACAAAAAATCCGGCGGTGCTCTCTTCAAGAGATAATGTTTTTGTAAAATAAATCGTTAAAAAAGGATAAACAAATGCTCCCATGGAATTTACCATTTTAGCAAAGAACAATATATAAATAGCACCGGGCAATTTTTTATAATGCCTAAATATTTTAGTTAATTCCATGATATTTTCCGATCGATTTTATTTATTCAATTCATTAAATGTTTAATTCAATTCATTAAAAACACCACAGCTTTATAGCTGTGGTGTTGGACTATTGTCGAAAAAGAGAGTATCTATTGCAATATAATTTTTCAATAATTCATACTAAAAATCTTTAGATAATCTCTTCTTTAACGCATCAAATACAAAATCCGGTTTGGCTCTTCCTCTGGTATAACGCATAACCTGTCCGATTAGGAAATTCAAAGCTTTTTCTTTTCCTTCATTAAAATCCTTTACAGATTTAGGATTCTCTTTAATTACTTTATCAATTATTTCAATCAATTCGCTTTCATTGGTAATCTGAGTAATCCCGTTTTCTTTTACGATTTGAGATGCGTGACTCCCGGTCTTATACATCTTTTCAAAGACTTCTTTAGCCATTTTGCCGCTAATTACACCCTTATCTATCAATTTTAGCAATTCTACTAAATTTTCAGGTGAAATAGGAGATTTTTCTATATCAATTTTTTCTTCATTTAGAAATCGCATTAGCTCACCCATTATCCAATTACTTAATATTTTGCTATTTTTATAAATTAATGCAGCATTTTCGTAATAATCACCTACGGCTTTGCTGGAAGTCAAAATATCAGCATCATATTCAGGAATTTTATAAACATCTATAAAACGCTTTTTTCTTGCTTCCGGAAGTTCCGGAAGATTATTTCTTATTTTTTCAATCATCTTACCATCAATCTTTAGAGGGGGAAGGTCAGGTTCGGGAAAATAACGATAATCATGTGCCTCTTCTTTGCTTCTCATGGAAATTGTAACATTTCTTTCTTCATCCCAACGCCTTGTTTCCTGTATTACTTTTTCACCGTCTTCCAATATTTTCATCTGTCTCTTTACTTCGTATTCCAGAGCCTTTTTTACCGATCTGAACGAATTCATATTTTTAACTTCCGTTTTGGTACCTAATTTTCCAGTTTTCGAATCACAAATAGAAATATTGGCATCACAGCGCATGGAACCTTCTTCCATATTTCCGTCACATACCCCGAGATGTTGAACCATATTTCTTAACATCGTTAAAAATACCCTGGCTTCTTCCGGAGAACGAAAATCCGGTTCAGTTACTATTTCCGCCAATGGTATACCGCAACGATTATAATCCACCAAAGAATAAGTTGATACAGAATCGTCTTTTTCTTCATGAATTAACTTACCCGCATCTTCTTCAATATGTATCCTGGTAATACCGATTCTGCGTTTTTCTTTACTGCTCTCCCCGGGTATATCAATATAACCGTTTATATTTAAAGGAATATCAAATTGCGAGATCTGATAAGCTTTAGGTGAATCAGGATAAAAGTAGTTTTTTCGATGAAATTTACTTATTTCATTCACTTTACAATTTAAAGCTAAACCTGTTTTTACTGCATATTCTATCACTTCTCGATTCAAAACAGGAAGTGCCCCCGGCAATCCGAGACATACTGGACATGTATTGGTATTAGGTTCTTTTCCAATATAATCAGTACTGCAATTACAAAACATTTTTGTGTCTGTCATTAATTGAATATGCACTTCCAAACCTATTACTACTTTTTTTTTCATTCTACTTCCTCCTTAACTTCGGGCAAGTTTATCTCCGGTTTTCTCTTTTTAAGTTGGCTGTTTTGTTCAAAGTTATATGCTGCTTTAATAATTGTTTTTTCGTTAAAAGGTTTGCCGATAATTTGTAAGCCAATGGGTAAATTATTTTTACTATATCCACAATTTATCGAAATTGCCGGTATTCCTGCCAGGTTAACAGGAAGAGTATATATATCAGATAAGTACATGGTTAAAGGATCATTGATTTTCTCGTTTAATTTAAAAGCAGGTGTTGGCGCAGTTGGTGTAATCAGCACATCATATTTTTTAAACGCTCTATCAAAATCCTGTTTAATTAAAGTACGAACCTTCTGTGCCTTTAAATAATAATCATCATAATACCCCGAGCTCAAGGCATAAGTACCCAACATAATTCTCCTTTTTACTTCCTCACCAAAACCTTCGCTCCGTGTTTTTCTGTAAAGAGAAGATAGATCTCTGTAATTTTTAGCTCTATAGCCATATTGTACACCATCATAACGCGCCAAATTAGAACTTGCTTCAGCTGTAGCAATTAGATAGTAAGTCGGCAAAGAATACTTTGTATGAGAAAGGGAAATTTCTTCAATTTCCGCACCCATTTTTTCATAAAGTTTTAATGCCTTATCGATTGCTAATTTTACTTCCTTATCAAGTCCTTCAATAAAATACTCACGAGGGATTCCTATTTTTAACCCTCTAATTCCTTCTCTACACGATTCTAAATAATCAGGTACTTCCAGGTTTGCAGAAGTAGAATCTTTTTTATCTTGTCCACAGATAACATTCATCATCATAGCGCTGTCTTCAACGTTTTTAGTCAGCGGTCCTATTTGATCCAAAGAGGATGCATAAGCAACTAAGCCATATCTCGATACTCTTCCATAAGTTGGTTTTAATCCAACGATTCCACAAAATGACGCCGGCTGTCTAACAGAACCCCCTGTGTCAGTTCCCAGGGCAACATGTGTTTCATCAGCGGCGACAGCAGCTGCAGAACCGCCGCTCGAGCCTCCCGGAACTCTTTCCAAATCCCAGGGATTATGTGTTGTAAAAAAGGCAGAGTTCTCTGTTGAAGAACCCATTGCAAATTCATCCATATTCGCTTTTCCAATTATTATGGCTCCTGCTTTTTTTAATGCATTAATAATTGTCGCATTATAGGGAGGAATGAATCCTTTAAGAATCTTTGAACCACAAGTTGTTTCCATACCCTTGACTGCCAATATATCCTTCACTGTTAGTGATACACCCGCTAAAAAAGGAATCTTTTCTCCTTTTTTTATTTTTTCGTCAATATTTTTTGCTTGTTTTAATGCATTTTCTCGATCTATGTATAAAAAAGCTTTAATTTTATTTTCTATTCGATCTATCTGTGTAAAAATATCCTTAGTTACTTCAGAAACAGATACTTTTTTTTCTTTTACTAAATTAGTAATTTCGCGAGCAGTTAATAGATTTAAGTTCAATTATATTTCCTCCTCTAATTAGTCGTTAGTGAATAGTCAATAGTCGTTAGTATTAAATACAAATTGCAAAATTATTCGCTTCCTTAGTTACCCAGTTACCTTGTTTAACAGTTGACTAATCAATTTTAGTCGTAAATTTCAAATACGAGTTCTTAAGTTGTAAGAGGGAATTAGTTGATACAGTAAAACAAAATAATCTTAATTCTTCAAGCGGTTAACCGTTAAACTGGCTAACCGCTTTCACGAGATACAAGATGGGAATTTGGTTCCTGATTTCTGATTCCTTCTTCCTCTTCACACAAATCATACGTAATATTAATTAAGTTTCTAGCATCCTTTTTATTCTAATTTTGAGCTTTGAATTATGGTTTTTCACTTTTCGTTTTTTTCGATTCCCTATCATTTTTCTATTACATTATTTTTGGAACTTTAAAATAACCCTTTTTATTATTATTAGACATAGAAATTACTGTTTTTTGAGATAAAGAAGGCTCGACTTTATCTTCATTGAGTAAATTCGGCATATCTATAATATATGCAGTCGGTTGAACATTTTTTGTATCCAATTCATTAAGTTTTTTAAAATAATCCAAAATGGTATTTAACTGGTTGGTATATTGTTTTTTATCTTCTTTGTTGAGCTCTAAATTTGCCAATTGAGCTACATGTTCTACTTCTTTTGGTGTAATTATTTTATCAATCATATTATTTTCCTCCATATTAATCAGTTAGTTTGTTAATTATTCTCTTGAATTCTTCCTCATTAATTAAATTTACACCTAATTCCCGGGCTTTTTGATATTTTGAACCCGGATCTTCTCCAACAACGACATAGTTCGTATTTTTACTGACACTTCCTGCAACTCTTCCACCCAATTGATTAATTATATTTTTAGCTTGTGAACGAGTAAAATCCTTTAAAGTACCGGTTAAAACAAACTGTTTTTCCTGTAATCTTTGTATTTTTCTATTTTCAATATTTTCTTCTTCTTCATTTGTTCCGAAATTTAACCCTGCCTCTCTTAATTTTTCAATAATTTCTACATTTTCTTTCTGAGAAAAGAAAAATATGATGCTTTCTGCAATTTTTGGCCCAACTTCATTGATTTTAATCAACTCTTCCAATTCAATATTCTTATACTGATTCAGGTTTTTATAATATTTAACCATTACTTCAGCTGTATGAATACCCACGTATCTAATTCCCAACCCATATAATAAATTAACCAAATCTTTTCTTTTACTATTTTCAATCGCTTTCATTAAGTTATCTACAGATTTTTTAGCCAACCTATCCAAAATAATCATATCTTCATGCTTTAAATAATACAAATCTGTGAAATCTCTGATCAATCCATTGTCTACTAACTGCTCTATGATTGCAGGTCCTAATCCTTCAATATCCATGGCATCACGGGAAGCGAAATGTCTTATTCTTTGCTTAATCTGTGCCGGGCATATTAGACTTTCACATCTTGATACTGCTTCACCTTCAACGCGAAAAACCTTTGCACCACAGACAGGGCATGAATCGGGCATAATAAATTCCTTTTCCTGTCCGGTTCTTCTTTCCTTGATGACTTTGATGATTTCCGGAATTATTTCTCCTGCTTTTTGAACTAATACAGTATCTCCTATTCGAATATCCTTCTTTTTAATTTCATCTTCATTATGCAGAGTTGCTCTTTGTACTATTGAACCGGATACTTTAACCGGATCTAATATTGCAACCGGAGTTAATGCACCGGTTCTGCCAACTTGTACAATAATTTTTCTAACTTTTGTGGTAACTTGTTGAGCTGGAAACTTATAAGCAATTGCCCAACGTGGACTCCTGGTTGTGGAACCTAATTTTTCTCTAAAATTTAATGAATTGACTTTAATAACCATACCGTCAATTTCGTAATCCAATACATCTTTCTTATCAATCCATTCCTGGCAATAATTTATTGCTTCATTAATATTTTTACACAACTTAATATTCGGGTTTACTTTAAATCCAATCTTTTTTAAAAAATTTAAAACTTCAATATGTTGAGTAAACATATATTCTTCTGGTATATTAGCTCTATATATAAAAATATCCAGTGGTCTTTGAACAGTTACGCCCGGTGCAAGTTGTCTTACCGAACCAGCCGAAGCATTTCTTGGATTTGCAAAAATCTTTTCTCCTTTCTTTAACCTTTTATGATTCAACTCAATGAAATCGCTCTTTTTCATATAGACTTCTCCGTATACTTCCAAATAAGAAGAAACACTTTTTTCCCGTAATTTCAGAGGGATACTCTTTATAGTTTTAAGGTTAGATGAAATTTCTTCACCGGTTACACCGTCTCCACGAGTAGCGCCTCTTAAAAAGAAGCCATTATTATACACCAGGGAAACAGCAAGTCCATCAATTTTTAACTCTACTACATAATCAATGTCTTTTTCGGGGATAATTTTTTTTATCCTTTTATCAAAAGCAAGCAATTCATCAGATGAGAAAGCATTTGCCAAGCTTAACATTGGTTTCATATGAGTTACCTCTTTAAACCCTGAAACCGGCTTCATGCCAACCCTTTGAGTAGGAGAATAGGAGTCAATATATTGGGGATATTTTTCTTCCAATTCAATTAATTCACTCATTAATCGATCGTACTCAATGTCTGCTATCAAGGGATCATCCAATACATAATATCGATAATTGTTAACTCTTATTTTTTCCCTCAATTCTTCTATTTTTTTCCTTATTTTATTAAAATCAGACAACATTATTTTCCTTTTTACTTTAAATAATTATGTATTAAGTATATAGAAATTTATTTATAAATTCAACTTCAATATAAAAACAGTATGAAGTATATGGTATCAAGCATCAAGTAAAAAAAAAGAAAAACTAACTCTCTTCTTTTTATCCAAGTACCCATTAATATTTATACTAACCTTGAGACAATTTAATTAAGTGCTCGATATGATTTTACAAAAAACTTCTATTGCTTAAAAAAGAGCAGGCAAAAAATCTGCTTTTTTTCTTCTTTGTTTCCTTAATCTCATTCTTTTCTCATTTACTTTTTAAATTTTCTCTGGACTATATTCTCGATACTTTCTTTAATTTTCACTTTACAATATTTTAAAATAATGATAAACTTTCAATTGTATGTTTTATTATTATTTTAACAAAAATCTAGAAAGGAGTTTTAAATGACTAACACGAAACACAAAAAATTATTTCTTGCTTTACTCATTACAATATTTGTCTTTTTTCTGATTGCAATTTCCGGAATTGCCGCACAGGACACACCTTCGAATGAAACGGAGGCTACCACTGAAGCAGTAGTCCTCCCACCTGAAACAATCGTTGCTTCTTTTGGAAGTTTTACCATCACACTGGAAGACTTAAATGCAACACGGGATACTGTTCCTGCAGAATACAAAGCTCAACTAACTAAAAGCAGTATTCTTGATCAGATGATTTCAGAAAAATTATTGATTCAGGATGCAAAATCCAAAAATCTTGAAAATGATGAAAAAGTTGCCAAACAGATTAGTGATATGATCAATCAAATATTAGTTCAGGCATTAATTGAAAAAGAAGTGTTGAATACAGCTAAAGTCACCGACGAAGAAGCCACAGAATATTATAAAGATAACCAGGAAGAATTTACAGAAAAAGAGCAGGTCCATCTATTTAATATATTAGTAGAAACTGAAGAAGAAGCAAACTCTGTTTTGGAAGAATTAAATTCCGGTAAGGATTTTAGCGAAGTTGCCAAAGAAAAATCAACAGGTCCCAGCGCAGCTAATGGCGGAGATCTGGATTACATTGCCAAAGGTTCAATTATTCCGGAAATCGAAGAAGTTGTTTTTACTTTGGAGATTGATAGTATAACCGATGTAATAAAAAGCGATTACGGTTTTCATATCTTAAAAATATCTGAAAAAAAACCGGAAGAGTTAAAATCCTTTGATGATGTTAGAGAAAGTATCATTCAAAATCTTTTACCCGAAAAACAAAAATCAGCATTTGATAATCTCATAGAAGAATTAAAAAGTAAAACGGAAATCGAAATAAATGAAGAAGCATTAAGATAGTGCATAGTATTGAATAGTTGGTATTGAGTCAAGAAAGAGAAGGAACTGGCTTGAATTGCTAGAAAAAGCAGTATCGAGAAAAACAGTATCCAGGTATATGCTATCGAATCCAAGAAGGAAAAAATAAAAGGGAAAAAATAGGCTATAGCATCTGAAATAAAAAAAGAGTACGAATTAATCGTACTCTTTTTTTATTAAGGTAAATATGTTTTGATTGTACCCCGAAAAAGGAAACGGAAGTGATACGCTATACGCTATCTATTACACTTTCTCCAATGGAGCATAGTTCATTGATAATTTTTTTAAACCTGCTTTTTCAAAATCTACTGTTAAAAAAACATCGTTTTCCGTTTCTTTTTTCTCCAGGATAATCCCGATTCCCCAATCTGCATGCCTGACTTGATCTCCTTTCGATACTTCTATAATCTTCTCTCTCTTGTTAAATACCGGAATTTCCTCTATTTTATTAACATTGACTTTTTCCATGAGACATGCAGGAATTTCTTTATAGAACCGTGATATGCTATTAAACAAGGTATTCCCGTTCAAACTTCTTCTCCAGGCATAAGTCAAATATAATCTTTCCATTGCACGGGTCATTCCAACATAACATAATCTCCTTTCTTCTTCTAATTCTTCATTACTGTGCACTGAACGTGCATGAGGGAAAATTCCCTCTTCGAACCCGGTAATAAATACAATGGGAAATTCTAAACCTTTGGCACTATGTAAGGTCATTACAGTAACCACGTCTTCCTGTTTTTTATATAAATCAATATCACTTATTAACGCAACATATTCTAAAAACGCTCTCAGAGATTTATCTTCTCTGTTTTCTTCAAAATCTTGAATTGCAAAAACTAATTCTTTTATATTTTCAATTTTAGCTTCCGCTTTAAAATCATCTTCTTTTTTTAATTCCTTCTTATAGTCTATTTTTTTCAACAATATTATTAATAGTTCACTACCGGTCATTTTATCTCTTTCTTGATTTAATTCATCAATTAAAGAAGTAAATCTTTTTATTTTCAATTGTCTATCGCTCGACAGTTTAGAGTCCTGTTTTGTTAAAAAATAGATTAAAGCCTGGTGATAATTCAAGTTATTTTCTTTTGCCAGGTACTCAATTTTGGATAAAGTTACTTTACCTATTCCTAATTTTTCATTACTGAGAATTCTTAAAAAACTTACGCCATCTTTTTGGTCATAGATAAACCGCAAGTAGGCCAAGATATCCTTTATCTCTTTTCTCTCATAAAATCTTAAGCCTCCGACTACTTTAAATGGAATTCCCTGTTTATTAAATATTTCTTCAAAAGCTCTGGATTGAGCATTGGTACGATATAAAATTGAAAAATCTTTAAAAGTCTTACCTTTTTCTTTCATTAATTTTAATATTTCCTGACCAACAAATTCTGCTTCATCAAGAGCGCTTGCTGACTCATAACATTTTATTTTTTCGCCTTCTTTTTTATCAGTCCATAAATCTTTGTCTTTGCGGTTTCTATTATGCCTAATTAATTTTGTTGCTCCCTCTAAAATAACTTTTGTTGAACGATAATTCTGTTCCAGTTTTATCAAATTGCTATCGGGGTAATCTTCTTCAAATTTCATAATATTACTTAAATCTGCACCCCTGAACTTGTATATACTTTGATCGGGATCACCGACAACAAATAAATTATGATATTTACTTGAAAGCAGTCTTATAAAAGAATATTGAGCCCTATTGATATCCTGGTATTCGTCTACTAATACATGCATAAACTTGTTTTGGTATTTTTCTAGAATAGCGGGTTTCTCTTTAAATATTTTAACGGTTAACAATATCAAGTCTCCAAAATCAAGAGCATTGTTTCTTTTCAACTCCTGCTGATATAATCTATAAATTTTTTCCACAATTTTTTTAAAAAAACCAAGTGCATTGTATTCAAAAGCTTCTACATCTTCCAAATTATTTTTTGCTTTATCAATAATTGAAGAAAATAAATTTGGACTATATCTTTTTGTTCCCAGATCCAGTTGTTTAATACACTTTCTAATCAAACTTAACTGGTCTCCTTTATCATATATAATAAAATTGTTATCATATCCTAAAGCTTCTATCTCATATCTTAATATCCGGGCACAAATTGAATGAAATGTTCCCATCCATAATCCTTTTATTTTTATATCACTATTTATGTCTTGATATAAATTATCAATTCTTGTCTTCATTTCATTGGCTGCTTTATTTGTAAAGGTTACTGCCAGAATATTGCCTGGATTTATCTTTTCTTCATGAATAAGATAGGCAACACGGTGAGTCAACACCTTTGTCTTTCCGCTTCCCGCTCCGGCAATGACCAATGTTGGATTATTTTTAGATTTTACTGCTTCCAACTGCCTGTTGTTAAGGTTATCCAGTATTTTCATATTTAACTCTTATACTCCTGTTTAATATTTTATATGTTGGTTAAACTAATTTATATAAAGATTATCAAAATATTATAAAAAACCTGTAATTTTATATGACCCTTTTTGCTTTTACCTTCCGCCCCTTCCGGGTACATAATACACAATGATTTATACCTAAAACAGTATGCACTAAACGGCAAGGGCACGATTCAACGTGCCCTTTTATTACTATTTTGCTTACTTTTCAGGTTGTAACCGTTAATAACAAAAATAATATTATTTTAAAAGTTTCTCTATCCGGTTTAAACCTTCTTCAATATCTTCCAGGGAAGTTGCGTAAGATAAGCGCAGATAACCTTCTGCCTCAAAAGCAATACCGGGAACCACTGCAACCTCAGCCTCCTTAAGTATAAAATCAGAAAGATCAAATGAGGTCTTAATTGCATGACCCCGATATTTCCTACCCCTTGCTAATATATTGCTTATATCGGGAAAGGCATAAAAAGCTCCGGATGGAACAAGACAGGAAAACCCCTTTATCCCGTTTAATCTTGAAACCATATATTTTCTTCGTTTATCAAAAGCTTTTCTCATTTCTTCAATCGTATCCTGTTTTCCAATCAATGCCTCCACACTTGCTTTTTGTGCTATTGAATTAGGATTAGAGGTACTGTGACCTTGAATTTTAGACATGCCTTTAATAATATCTTCCGGTCCTGCTGCATATCCAATTCTCCAACCGGTCATAGCATATGATTTAGAAACCCCATTAATAGTAATCATTTTCCCCTTTATTTCATCACCTAAAGATGCCATGCTAAAATGTTTTGCATTATCATAAATTAATTTTTCATATATTTCATCACAAATGCAATAGATGTCATGTTCCACACAAATTTGAGCAATTTTTTTCAATTCATTTTCATCGTAAACTGCTCCAGTCGGGTTATTGGGGCTATTCAAAATAATTAATTTTGTTTTAGGGGAGATTTTCTCTTTAATTTGAACAGCATCTAATTTAAATTCGTCTTTATAATAAGTAGGTACAAAAACGGGAACAGCCCTTGCCATCTTTATCTGCTCAGTATAACTTACCCAGCAGGGAATCGGTAACAATACCTCATCGCCGGGGTTACAAATAGTTAAAATGGTATTAAAGAGGCATTGTTTCGCACCGGTCGACACAATAATTTCTGATGTTTTGTAATCTATTTTATTATCTTTTTTAAGTTTTTCTACAATTGCTCTTTTAAGTTCAATAATTCCTGAACTTGTAGTATAATGACTGAAACCTTCTTTAATCGCGGAAATTGCCTCTTCTCTAATATTTTCGGGGGTATCAAAATCCGGTTCACCTGCTCCAAAACTAATAACTTTTTTCCCTTCCTGTTTCATTTTTAAGGCTTGTGCTGTAATCGCTAAAGTTTGTGAGGGGTTAATATTTTTTACTAAATTTGATACTGCCATATTTTACCTTCTTTCTTAAAATTATTTTAATTTATATAGGGTCAAATCTTTCTTCTTCCTTTAGATGTATTCGAGCCATTCTAAGTATTTCTTTTCTTTTCCTTTGGTAATTTCGAAAAATACTTTTTGAATATTTTCAGTAACAGGTCCACGTTTTCCCTCACCGATCTGGTATTTATCGATTTCTCTAATGGGAGTTACTTCAGCCGCCGTACCCGCAAAAAATACTTCATCCGAAATGTAGAGTTCATCTCTTCCGATACGTTTTTCTTTAACTTGGTAGCCCATATCTTGAGCAATTTTTATTACAGAATCTCGAGTAATTCCTTCTAATACTATATTGGTAGGGGTAGTATGGATGATACCATTTCTTACCCAAAATAAATTTTCACCGGAACCTTCAGCAACATAACCATTCGTATCCAGTAATATTGCTTCATCAACTCCTGTTTCAATTGCTTCCATTTTAGCAAATATGGAATTAACATAATTTGCACAAATTTTTGCTTTTTGAGATGTTGAGTTTATATAACTTCGAGCATAACTTGAAATCCTGGTTTTAATCCCATTAACCAGGCCTTCTTCTCCCAAATATGCTCCCCATTCCCAAACAGCTATTGCACAGTTAACCGGGCAATCGAATGGATTTAGAGATAAATTATCAAATCCCCGGTATACCAGGGGTCGAATATAACAGCTTTTCAGGTTGTTTATTTTTATAATATCCTTAATGGCTTTAATTATCTGATCTTTATTGTAAGGAATTTCCATTTTAAATATTTTTGCCGAATTAAACAAACGGTCAACATGTTCTTTTAATCTAAAGACTGCTGTTCCGCTATCGGTTTTATAAGCCCTTATTCCTTCAAATACACCACTTCCGTAATGCAATGCATGTGTACATACATGGACATTAGCTTTATCCCAATCAATAATTTTTCCATCCATCCATATTTTTTCAGCTTTTATTTTTGTCTACCTCCTTTTTAAATTATGTTTAAAGTAATTTTAGCACATTTTTTCAACAATTATCTACTATTGCTTTTAAAATACAGAAAAAATATTATTTTAATCTGTCAATTTCTTTCTTTTTTAACAATATTTAGCCATATAGAACGATATAACCTGTTTTTAAACATACTAATATAATTTAGGGAAAAATAATATTTATAAAAATTATTTTAGAGAGTAGGGACCTCGGTTTGCATATCAATAAAAATTCAGATATTTAAAAATAATTATGTATCGTAATATTTATAAACATTTAATAGAGTCTCTCTAATCGTATTTTTTTTATCTTGGAAAGATCATTATTAAGAATAATTTTAACTGTTTTTTCCACTTTTTCAGGTAAGCCGGTAGTATAATAATTTTCCTCGTATTTACCTTCTTTTTGTAAAATTCCCTTTTTGGTGAGAATTTCCTTTAAATTTAATGAGGTACTGACAGATGGATCAACTAATAATACTCTTGGCCCCATAATATCTGATATTACCTTTTTTAAAAAAGAATAGTGCGTACAGCCTAATATTAAAGTGTCAATTTTCTCATCTTTTAGGGGTTTAAGGTACTTTTGGGCAACTTCATAGGTTTCAGGTGCGGTAAATTTTCCGGCTTCAACTATAGAGACAAATTCGGGACAAAAATTAGAAAAAACTTTTATTTCGGGAGCAATTCTTTTAATCTCTTCAGGATAAGCTCCATTTTTGGTGGTAAATTCGGTGGCGATAACTCCGATTCTTTTCTTAGAAGTCTTCTTTATGGCATCCTTAACTGCTGGTCGGATAACACCAATTATAGGAATAGGAAAATATTCTCTTGCTCTTTTGAGGCTGGCAGCGGTAGCTGTATTACATGCTATAACACAAATTTTTATTTTTTTCTTCATAAGAAAATTAATTATTTGAAGGGTGTAATATATAAGTTCATCTTGGCTTTTTTCACCATAAGGTTGACGCTGATTATCAGCAAAGTATTCAATGCTCTCCCGGGGCAACAGTTTTTTTACCTCACTTACAACCGATAACCCGCCCAATCCTGAATCAAAAAATCCTATGGGTTGTTCCTCTATTGCATTCATTCCTATCTCTTTCTTTTACTTTAAATTATACTTTTTAAATTGAATGACTTTCAACAATTTTTCATAAGCTCTATACCATTCTTCGGATCCTGCTCGTAATAAATAATTATAAGTATAATGTTTTTTCTAAGTATTGTCTTTTATTGCATTGAACCTTACGTATAATCTTATTAATATTTTTTATTGACATTTTTAAGATTTTATCCATATCGCTTAAATAAAATATTTATCCGCTTGCTTTTAGGTTTTTATTCCATGCTATCGGGAATAAAACCTCTAAATTGTGCTTTGTAAAGTTTAGCGTATATTCCATTTTGGGCAATAAGCTTTTCATGAGTGCCTTTTTCAACAATACCCTGCTCATTTAAAACTAAGATTTTATCTGCATTTTTAATGGTAGAAAGCCTATGTGCAATAACTAATACTGTTCTGCCAACAGATAATTTTTTCAAAGCTTTTTGTACCAGTAATTCAGTTTCACTGTCCAATGCGGATGTGGCTTCATCAAGAATTAGAATAGAAGGATTTTTTAAAAAAGCTCTCGCCAAAGATATTCTCTGTCTTTGGCCTCCCGAAAGTTTTATTCCATTTTCTCCAATATAAGTATCATATCCCTCGCTTAAACTGACAATAAAATTGTGAATATTTGCATCTTTAGCTGCTTGTATCAGTTCCTCATCTGTTGCTTCCGGTTTACCGTATAATATATTTTCTCTGATGGTTCCGGTAAAAAGAAAAATATTCTGTTGAACCAATCCAATATTATCTCTTAATGATTTCAATGTTATCATTTTTATATTTATATCATCAATTAATATTTCACCGCTGTTAACTTCGTAAAAACGGGGAATTAGATTACAAAAAGTAGTTTTACCTCCACCGGACGGTCCAACCAGAGCAATCATTTCTCCGGGGTGAATTTTAAGGTTTATGTTGTGCAAGATATTCCTATCCGTATTATAGCTAAAAGTAACATTTTTGAATTCTATCTCTCCAGATATCTTTCCTTCTATTGTAATTGCTTCTGATGTATCCTCTATGGATGGTTTTATTTTCATGATTTCTACAAATCTTTCAAAACCGGTCATACCATTTTGAAATTGTTGTGTAAAGTTGGTTAATTTTCTAATTGGTTGTAGAAAAAAATTAATGTATAGAATATAAGCTATTAAATCTCCAATATTTATATTTCCTTTATAAACAAAAAATCCGCCCACAGTTAAAGCCGTGATATTTAACAAATTAGATAAGAAAAATACTCCGGTAAAAAATTCCGCCATTGCTTTATATGCATATTCTCTTGAATCATTAAATTTTCTATTTCCTTCGTCAAATTTTTCAATTTCAAATTCTTCATTAGTGTATGATTTTGCTACTCTGATACCGGAAATGCTATTTTCAACCTGGGAGTTAACTGCTGCAATTTTTTTTCTAACCAACCTGAATGCTTTGGTCATTTTTTGTCTTTTTAAAGTTGCGTAATAAATTAACAGTGGTAAAAAGGAATATATAATTAAGGTAAGTTTCCAATCTATTGTCATAAGAATTATAAAAGAACCGATTAACATAACTAAAGATAAAAAAATATCTTCCGGTCCGTGATGGGCTAATTCACTTATTTCCCTTAAATCATTAACTATTCTCGACATAATATGACCTGTTTTTACATTATCAAAAAAATCAAATGATAAAGTTTGCAAATGCCCGAATAAGTCTTTTCTCATGTCTCTTTCCATTCTTGTTCCAACGATATGCCCCCAGTAATCTACGATGTAGTTCAAGATGGCTCTCATCACTGCCAGTATAAGGAGCAATACAGCCAGGAGATAAAAGATTCTGATTTTTCCGTTTGGAATAATATCGTTAATAAATTGTCTGGTAATCATGGGAAAAACCAAATCTATAGCTGCTATCATAAACGCACAAAACATATCTAACGCAAATAGCTTTCTGTATGGTTTATAATAGGATAAAAATATTTTTAACAATGTTTTTCCTTTGATAATTTTGTACTTATAGATCTTAAAAGAATAAAGAGATTATATAGCGGTATAATTAACTAATTATGCCAAATTATTTTATGTTAAAATTATATCTTCAGGATGATTTATTCGATAATTAATCAAATACTCTTTTAAAGATAAAATCAATATGCTGTAGATAATTCCTGTAATCAAAACAATCGTCTATCTCTTTGTTGCTTAAATATTTGCTCACTTCCGTATCTTTTAAGAGAAGTTCTTTAAAATCAGATTCACCCTGCCAGACCTGCATGGAAATTCCCTGTACTATCCGATAAGACTCTTCCCGGGAGAGACCTTTTGAAGCAAGCTTTAACATCACTTTCTGTGAAAAGATCAGACCTCTCGTCGTCATCAGGTTTTTTTTCATATTTTCAGGATAAACATTTAAATTTTCAATAAGTGCGGTAAATTTTTGCAATATGTAATCCATTAAAATATTACTATCCGGAATAATGATTCGCTCTGCTGAAGAATGAGAAATATCTCTCTCCTGCCATAAATTTACATTTTCCATAGCTGCCATTGAATTAGCTCTTATTACACGTGAAAGACCGCATATCCTTTCACAGATGATTGGATTCCTTTTGTGAGGCATTGCAGACGAACCCTTCTGCCCGACAGCAAATTGTTCTTCTGTTTCATATATTTCTGTTCTCTGCATGCCTCTAATTTCAGTAGAAAATTTTTCCAGAGAACTGGCAATGATTGCAAGTATAGTTAAATAAAAAGCGTGTCTGTCTCTTTGGATAATTTGATTAGATACTTTTGCCGGCTTTAAATTTAATTTTGAACAGATATATTCTTCAACGGAAGGTTCGATGTGGGCAAAAGTTCCCACTGCTCCGGAAATTTTACCATAGCAAATTTCTTCTCTGGCTCTTTTCATTCTTTCCAGATTTCTCTCCATTTCGGTAAACCATATAGCCATTTTGAACCCGAAAGTAATGGGTTCAGCGTGGACACCATGCGTTCTACCCATCATAACCGTGTATTTATGTTCTAATGCCTTTTTTTTAATTACTTTAATAACATTTTCAAGATCTTCTATAATGATTTCTGCAGATTCTTTTAATCTGACGGCCAATGAAGTATCTAATACATCTGAAGAAGTTAATCCTTGATGAAAAGATCTTGAATATTTTCCCAAATTTTCTCCTACCGCCGTAGTAAATGCCAATACATCGTGTCGAGTAACCTTTTCAATCTCTTGAATACGTCTGATAGAATATTTTGCATTTTTTCTGATGTGCCTAATGCCTTCTTCATCAATTTTACCTGATTTATGTAATGCTTCACATGCTAATAATTCAACCTGAAGCCAGGTCCTATACTTATTTTCTTCTTCCCATATTTTTTTCATTTTTGGAAAAGAATATCGTTTTATCATCATGTTCACTCCTAATAACTAATTATCCAATTTACCAATTATCCAATTAACCAATTATCCAATTAACCAATTTACCAATTAACCAATTTACCAATTATCCAATTTAAGATAAAGATTAAGATTAATTAACCCATTGGTTAATTAAATTAGTTAGCTAATTAGCCGGTTAGATGATTAAGATTAAAACCAGATAATTTAGTTAATGGTTAGCTGACCAAACAGTCTATCAATCTCTTTATATTTTTCTTTCCTAATTGGTCAATTGGCGAATCGGTTAATTGGTCAATTGACCAATTTTTTTATTTAAATACTTTTTCTCTTATAATGGTTTGGCTTCTCCTTGGACCAACAGATACAATTGCTACTCTTGTATTCGTTAACTCCTCTATTCTTTTTATATATTTCTTTAATTGCATGGGTAGATTATCATAATCAGTAATTTGAGATATATCTTCTTCCCATCCCTCCAACTCTTCATACATCGGTGTACATTTTTTTAAAATCTCTAAATCACTTGGAAATTCCTTTATTGATTCTCCTTCGTATTGATATGATGTACATATCTTTAATTTTTTTAAACCGCTTAAAACATCAATTTTCGTTACTGCCATGCTATCCATTCCATTTATCCTGACAGCATATTTAACCACTACAACATCAAACCATCCACATCTTCGAGGTCTTCCTGTAGTAGCTCCAAATTCTCCACCTTTTTTTCGAATATGCTCACCCATTTCGCCGAGCATCTCTGTTGGAAAAGGTCCTTCACCCACTCTTGTAGTATATGCTTTGGTTATTCCTAAAACTTTGTCTATTTTGGTAGGCCCTACACCAATTCCCGTACAAGCACCGCCGGCAATCGGAGATGATGAAGTGACATAAGGGTAAGTCCCGTGGTCAATATCCAATAGAGTGCCCTGGGCTCCCTCAAATAATATATTTTTATTTTCATTGATTGCCTGATTTACCAATAAAGATACATCTCGAATATACTTTTTTAATGATTGCCCATACTTTACATATTCTTTTAAAATAGATGATTGCTCTTTAATCGTAATTTCAGTATTATATAATTTTTTTAAACTTTCATTTTTTTCTTTGAAGTTTGTCTTTAATTTCCCTTCTAAAATATTTTTATCAATTAAATCTGACATTCTTATCCCGCAACGGGCATTCTTATCTATATAAGCAGGCCCGATTCCCCTTTTGGTTGTACCTATTTTGTTTTTTTCCCGCTTTTCTTCCTTTTTCTCATCTAATATTTTATGGTATGGTAAAACAACGTGTGTTTTCGAATCTACAAATAACTTTCCTTCGACTTCAATTCCCTGGTGTTTTAAATCTTCTATTTCCTGTAATAAAGATGCAGGATCTATTACTACTCCGCTTCCGATATAGCATTTCTTCCCTTCATGTAAAATACCGGAAGGAACCAGGTGAAATATATACTGTTTTTCCCCTTTGACTACAGTATGTCCTGCATTACATCCGCCTTGATATCTCACTATTATACTGCTTTCTTCGGAAAGCAAATCAGTTATTTTTCCTTTACCCTCGTCTCCCCATTGAGACCCGACAACTATTATAGTAGACATAAAAAATTACCTGCCTTTTCTTTGATATTTTAATCACTTCAATTAATTTATTATACATGCTTCTTATCGTATTAAACTTAAAGTTTAAAGCGAAAAACGAAAAACTATAATTTAAAATTCAAAATATTTAAAACCAACCATGGTTTTTAGTGTATAAGCCAAATTTATCTTTCACCCCTGGATTCCCCCATTCGTGGGAATGACAGTTGAGAGTTTAATTTTTCATTTTTCTCGATACTCGATACTATTTTTTCTTCTGTCTTCTTCCTTCTCTTTCCTTAACTAGCTAACCAACTAACCAGCTAACTAATTCTATATAAACGATACTATATACTGTTTTTCTCTCCCACATTTATTCCCGCATCCTCACTAAATACCATATACTAAATACTATATACTGTCTTCTTTTTCCCCACGATTCAAACCTGCATCTTCTCTCTTGTAATTACATACCCGATACTGATTTTCTTTCCTACAATTCTTCCCACATCCCATCTTGGACTATATACTCAATACTGTATACTATATACTGATTTCACTCCCATTCAATGGTTGCAGGCGGTTTTGAACTTATATCATAAACTACTCTATTAATCCCTTTTACTTCATTTATAATCCGATTAGATATTTCTCCCAATATTTCATAAGGTATTTTCACCCAATCAGCGGTCATTCCATCATTGCTGATTACAATTCGTAAAGCTATGGTGAAGTCATAGGTACGAACATCTCCCATAACACCAACTGTTTTAATTGGAAGAAGAACGCCAAAAGACTGCCATACTTTTTTATACCAACCATTTTTTACTATTTCCTGCTTAATTATTTCGTCTGCTTCTTTTAAAATATCCAATTTTTCTCTATCAACCGGACCGATAATTCTTATCGAAAGTCCGGGTCCGGGAAAAGGTTGTCTCCATATAACCTGCTCGGGGAATTTTAATTTTTCTGCAATTTTTCTTACCTCATCCTTAAATAAATATCTAAGTGGTTCCAGGACTTTTAACTTCATCTCTTCAGGTAAACCACCGACATTATGATGAGATTTGATAGTAGAAGAAGGCCCTTTCAAAGAAATACTTTCAATGACATCCGGATAAAGTGTACCTTGCAATAAATATTTTACTTCACCGATACTATGCGCTTTTTCCTCAAATACTTTAATAAATTGCTTTCCGATAATTTTTCTTTTTTTCTCCGGATCAATGATGCCTTTTAAACGAGATAAGAATTGTTCAGATGCATCAATATAATTAAGTTTCATCTTAAAATTCTTTTCAAATACCCTCTGTACTTCTTCCTCTTCACCCTTTCTTAGCAAACCATTATTAATAAAAATACAGTGCAATTGATTTCCAATGGCTTTTTTTGTCAAGAAAGCGGCAACCAAAGAATCTATTCCTCCGCTTACACCGGCAACCACATTGTTTCTTCCTACTTCATTCTTTATCTCTTTAATTGATTGTTCGATAAAAGATTCAAGATTCCAATCAGCCTTACACCGGCATATTCTATACAAAAAATTTTCGAACAATTTTTCACCTAATGGAGTATGGGTTACTTCAGGGTGAAATTGTACGCCATAAATTTTCTTGTATTTATTTTTCATCGCTGCTACTGTGGTATTTTTACTATAGGCAATTATATTAAAATCTTCAGGGACATTTTTTATCAAGTCCTGATGACTCATCCAACAAATCGTTTTATCTGGAAAATCATAAAAAATATCTTCACGGTTATCTACATTAATTTCTATTCTCCCGTATTCTGCTTGAGAAGCTGCGGTTACTTTCCCTCCTAAAACTTGCGCTATACACTGGGCTCCGTAACAAATCCCCAAAATAGGGATCCCCATGTCGAATATTCTTTTATCACATATCGGTGCCTCATTTTCATACACACTTGATGGACCACCGGACAATATAATACCTTTAGGAAGATTTTCTCCTATTTTTTCCAATGAATCATTGTAAGGAAATATTTTTGAATAAACTTTTGCTTCCCTTATTCTTCGAGCAATTAATTGAGTATATTGGGAACCAAAATCTAAAATAGCAATCCACTCTTTATTTTTTCTCTCCATAAATAAAATCACCCCGGTTTTTTAATAGCTTTTTTAAATTTTACTCTTTTTGACATGTTGCAAGAAAAAAATTACAGTTCATATTATATCATATCTTCATATATTAGCTATATTTATTTAAATTTTATATTTTTTTTAAAAAAAAGAAGGATTTTTGTGTTCATATATAGTATATTATTATTATAATATAGTTTAGTTTGAAAAATTATGTTTAAAATAAGAAATTGATGTCTAATAACATAGAAATATTCTCCCAATTTAATATAGAAACCTGTATGAAGACAGGAGGAGAAATCTTTTCTTTATTGAAAAGGGGCCGAAGGTGTACGATGTATAATACATTTAAACTCTCAGGCAAAAGGACTCCTGTTGGACAGAACTCTGGAAAGTTTTTTAATAAACACCGAAGGGGTAATTTCTATCATCAACTGAAAGAAAAATCTCTCAGGTATAAAGACAGAGTAGGAATACTAAATCCATTCCTTCTTTGTCTTTTTTATTTTTAATATAAAAAAGATTTAATGGAATAAGAAAGGAGTTGACTGCAATATATCATAAAATATTCTTTTTTTATTAATAATATTTAAATTAATCTATTGGAGGAAATATTAATGAGTAACAAAATTATTGAAGGCTTATTTTACGCTAAAAGTGATGAATGGCTAAAAATAGAAGATGGCATTGGAACCATTGGAATCAGTGATTACGCCCAGGACCAATTGGGTGATATTGTTTATGTGGAAAGCATTGAAAAAGGGAAAAAATTAAAACAGGGCGAATCATTTACGACCATTGAATCTGTAAAGGCCGTATCTGATATGAACGCACCGGTTTCAGGAGAAATCATAGAAGTTAATGAAAAAATAGTGGGTGATACTTCTCTATTAAATCAAGATCCTTATGGTGAAGGATGGGTTGCTAAAATTGAAATTGATAATGAAGACGAAGTAAAAAACCTTATGAATTCTAAAGAATATTCAGAATATCGAAAAGAATAGAGGTGTAATAGATATGAGATATATTCCAAATACTAATGAACAAAAAGAAGAGATGTTGAAAAATATCGGTGTTTCTTCTTTTGAGCAATTAATTGAAAATGTCCCGGATACTGTTCGGTTGAAGGGAAAATTAAACATCCCTGACGCAATGTCTGAAAGCGAATTAGAAGATCATGTTGTTAATATCTCTCAAAAGAATAGTGATTTCTATTCAATGAAACCTCTAATAGGAGCTGGATCCTATCGTCACTTTATACCGGAAGCGGTAAAATCGCTTCTCCAAAGAGAGGAATTTTGGACTTGTTATACCCCCTACCAGCCTGAATTAAGTCAAGGCACGCTTCAAACCATCTTTGAATATCAAAGTTATATTTCGAGATTGACCAAAATGGAAGTGGTGGTCCCTTCCATATATGACGGTGCTTCTGCCACAGCTGAAGCTGCTTTGATGGCTTTAAGGTTAACCCACAAAAACAAAATCATTATATCTTCATTGCTTCATCCTCATTATCTGGAAACGGTCAAAACCTACCTGGCCCCACATGAAAGTGAATTGATTAATTTACCTTTTATCAATGGTTTAACTGATATGGAAAAACTAAAATCGTTGCTTGATGAGGACACTGCAGCAATCATTATACAAAGTCCAAATTTTTTCGGTGGAATAGAGAAATTAGCAGAAATTTCCGAATTGGCACATGCTAAAAAAATATTACTAATCAGCGTAAACGTGGAGAGCATGTCTTTAGGAATATTAACTGCTCCCGGCGATAATAACGTTGATATCGCCGTAGAAAACGCTCAGTCATTCGGTATGGATTTGAACTTTGGAGGCCCGTATAATGCTTCCCTGGCAACTAAAAAGCAATACATCAGGCAACTTCCGGGAAGAATTATAGGTGAAACAGTAGATATTGATGGAAAACGTGCTTTCGTAATGACCATGCGTGCTCGAGAGCAAGATATCCGGAGAGAAAAAGCCACTTCCAATATTTGTACCAACCATAACTTAAATATTGTTGCTGCAAATATTTTCCTTTCTTTATTGGGAACTGAAGGTGTATATAAAACTTCTCTTCTTAATATGAAATTGGCTCATTATCTGGAAGACCTGTTATTAAAATCAGGAAAATTTGAAAAAGTCTTTGATTATCCTTTCTATAATGAATTTCTATTAAAAAGCAAAACAGACCTATCCCTTTTAAAAACTAAATTATTGGAAAATAATTTTATTCCACCTCTTTCGATCTCGAGATTCTATAACCATAATAATCTGGAAAATGTTTTGCTCTTTGCGGTCACAGAGATATTCAACCGGGATAGTCTAAACAAAGTAGCCAAAGTGCTGTCGGAATAAGGAGGTAAAATGATGAAATTGATATTTGAAAAAAGCGTGAAAGGGAAAGAAGGTTATTCTTTGCCTAAAGATTTATTTGATGATATTAAACTGGAAGAATGTTTACCTGAATATACTATCGGAAAAGATAAAAAAGACCTGGTAGAGGTGTCTGAAGTAGAGGTTATACGTCATTTTACCAAGCTTTCCAAGCTGAATTATGGGCTTGATGACGGTTTTTACCCTTTGGGTTCCTGCACCATGAAATATAATCCAAGAATTAACGAAAAATTAGCATCTCTAGGCAATTTTATTTACGCACACCCCCTGGCACCCGTAGAAACAGTACAAGGTTGCCTGGAAATTATGTACAATCTGAACAAATTGCTTTGCGAGATCAATGCAATGGATATGTTTACCATGTCCCCTGCCGCCGGAGCCCACGGAGAACTCACCGGAAATCTTATCATGCGTCAATATTTTCTAAAACGGCATGAAAAACGTTTCAAGATGTTAATACCGGATTCTGCTCATGGGACCAATCCAGCTTCTGCCGCTATGGCAAACTTCAAGGTTATAGAATTCAAGTCCAATGAAAATGGCACAGTAGACCTGAAAGAACTGGACAGACTCATGGATGAAGAAACAGTGGGACTTATGTTAACCAACCCGAATACTGTCGGATTGTATGATGAAGGAATTGAAGAAATCGAAAAGATTATTCACGGAAAAGGTGGATTACTCTATTATGATGGAGCTAATTTAAATGCCTCTTTAGGAATTATCAGACCGGGAGATACTGGTTTTGATATTGTCCACCTGAATTTGCATAAAACTTTTTCTACTCCTCACGGAGGTGGCGGACCGGGAGCCGGAGTTATCGGTGTTAAGAAAGATCTTATTCCCTACCTTCCCACTCCAATTGTCTGTTATGATAATGATAAAAATAAATATTACTTAAAAGATAACGGAAAAGATAGTATCGGAATGGTCAGATCATTCTGGTCTAACTTTGCAGTCATTCTTAAAACATATGCCTGGATTTTATCTATGGGACCTGACGGACTCTATGAAGCCTCTAAAACCAGCATTATCAATGCTAATTATCTTTTGACCCATCTAAAAAAATATTACAAACCGGCTTATGATCGTTATTGTGGCCATGAATGTACCTTGACCGGCAGAGAATATAAAAAATATGGGATAAAAACCTTGGACATCTCTAAAAGAATCATGGATTATGGTATGCATCCACCTACCATCTACTTCCCGCATTTTGAACCCTATGCTGAAGAAACCATTATGATAGAACCAACAGAATCCGAAAGCAAAGAAACGCTGGATGATTTTATAGAAATTATGATCAAAATTTCCGGGGAAGCAAAAAATAATCCTGAATTATTAACCAATGCCCCGCATAATACCCCGATTCGTAGAACCAACGATATGCTGGCGGTAAAAAGACCAATTTTAACCTACGATGATGAATTAAAATTAAAGAACCCATAAAAAATATTTTATAAAATAGGAGTAATAACCATGCAAGAAAATAATTTATTATTAACTCCTCTACATGAGGAGCATTTAAAGCTAAATGCCAGAATGATCCCTTTTGACGGTTTTGATATGCCGGTCCAATATAGTGGAATTATTGATGAGCATAATGCAGTGAGAGAAAAAGTCGGCATTTTTGACGTTTCTCATATGGGTGAAATTGAAATAAAAGGAGAAGATGCTCTAGCCTTTGCCAGTTACCTGGTTACTAATTCCCTTTCCAAAATGAAGAACGGCGATATTAAATATTCACCCTTATGTTACCCTCACGGCGGTCAAGTTGATGATCTCTTTGTATATAAGGTAAAAGATGATTTTATCTTATTGGTCGTCAATGCTTCACCGGAATTTTCCATTAAAGATTATGAATGGATTTTAAAAAATAAAGGACAATTTAAAGTGGAAGCTTCCAATAAAAGCCGGGAATACGGTGAAGTAGCCCTACAAGGTCCGGATGCCATAAAAATTTTAGACCCTCTTATAAAAGGAGAAATCCCTCTTAGCGAATTAAAAAGATTTAAATTTATCTTTGCAGAATTATTCGGGAAAAAGATTCTGATTTCCCGCACCGGTTATACAGGAGAAGACGGGTATGAAATTTATACTTTAAAAGCTGAAGATGTTAAAGATATATGGAATGGATTACTAAAAGAGGGAGAGAAATGGGGAATTAAACCTTGCGGATTAGGGGCAAGGGATACCACCCGCTTCGAGGTCTGTTACTGGCTCTACGGTAATGACATCGATGAAACCGTTAACCCCCTGGAAAGCGGTCAAGGATGGGCGGTAAAATTCAGCAAGGATGATTTTATCGGAAAAGATGCACTTCTCAAAATAAAAGAAAAAGGCATTACCCGAAAAATGATTGGACTTTCTATTTCTCATGGTGGAATTCCCAGAAGCAAAATGGAAATATGGAAAGATGATAAAAAGATTGGATATATTACTTCCGGCAATTATTGTCCTTCATTAAAAAGCGTAAATGCCCTGGCCATTCTCGATATCCCTTTTACCGAAAAAGGCACAAAGGTGGAAGTGATGATAAGAGACAGAAAAGTCATGGCAGAAGTGACAGATATTCCTTTTCTTCAACCGTTCAATAAGAGATAAATTAGTCGTTAGTGATTAGTGAATAGTCGTTAGTAAAGAAAATACCAAGAATTAATAACAATATAATTTAATTGGCTAATTTACTAATTTACCAATTAGCCAATTAAATAGTAAAAAAATGCAAATAAATTCATTAATTATTAGCTAATTATAAAAAAGGAGGTGGTCAATCATCAAATAGAATATTATTGATAACGGGAGGTGAAGAAATACAAATAAAAATTATTTTTATTATCTTTTTATCTAACTTATTAAACGTATTTTAATTTGAAAAATATTTATAAATTGAAAGGAGATTTATAATGACCGCTATAATGGATTTCTTAACTATACTTGATAATTTTGTCTGGGGACCGCCTATGATGATAGTATTAGTAGGAACTGGAATATTCTTGACTATCAGATTGGGTTTCCCGCAATTTAAACATACCAGTTACGCCTTGAAACTTATCTTTAAAGGTGCATTTAAAAAAGATAATTCCGCAAAAGAAGAAGGAGAAATTACTCCTTTCCAGGCACTTACCTCAACCCTGGCTGCTACAGTAGGAAATGGTAATATTGCCGGAGTAGCCACCGCGGTAGCTGCCGGTGGACCGGGAGCATTGGTATGGATGTGGTTAACTGCCCTATTTGGAATGGCTACTAAAATGGCTGAAGCAACTATGGGTGTTAAATACAGAATAAAAGATAAAGACGGGGCTTTTGCCGGTGGTTCAATGTATTTTATTTCCAAAGGTCTTGGTCAAGGATGGTTGGGTTGGCTCTTTGCCTTTTTCGGTGCAATCGCTGCTTTTGGTATCGGAGATGCGGTTCAGACCAATTCTATGGCTCTTGTAGGGAATAGCGTATTTAACATACCATTGTGGTTAACTGGTGCTGTTTTAACTTTTTTAGTTTGGATAGTCGTAGTCGGTGGAATTAAGCGAATTGGTGAAGTTACTGAAAAATTAGTTCCCACCATGGCAATTTTCTATATTGTTGGCGCTCTGGTTATCATCATTTCTAAAATTAATATGCTTCCCTGGGCACTTGGAGAAATATTTAAATCTGCTTTTTCCGGAAGAGCTGCCATTGGTGGATTTGCCGGAGCAACTGTAGCTCAAGCTATGAGATTTGGTGTAGCAAGAGGAATATTTTCTAACGAAGCCGGTTTAGGTAGTGCCAGCATGGCTCATGCCGTTGCCAAGACTCCTCATCCGGCACGTCAGGGCACTATTGCAATGGTCGGAGTTATGATTGATACTTTAATTATCTGCTCTATGACCGGTATTGTCATTGTTATGACCGGATCTTTGGAAACCGGCTTTACCAGCACTCAACTTACCGCTCATGCCTTTGCTTCTGTGTTAGGGGGAGTAGGAGGACCGATTGTCGCTATTGGTTCTCTCTTATTTGGTTATTCTACCATTATTACCTGGTGTTACTATGGACAGCAATGTGCTCGTTACATTGCCGGGCCATCTGTAGTTAAACCTTATGCCTGGCTTTTTGTTATAGTTGCCTTTCTTGGTTCTATAGCAAAAGTTCCTCTTATCTGGCTGCTTACTGATATGCTTAATGGTGCAATGGCTATTCCTAACTTAATAGGATTACTCTTCTTAAGTGGAGTCATGGCACAGGAACTTAAAGATTATTTCTCTAACCCGGAACTTTTAAACAAATAAATTAAACGAATGACACTTTGGTTTTTTTAAACCAGAGTGTCATTCCCTATGTATGTAGTTTTTTAAAATTTAAGGAGGAAAATATTCCATGATCATTGGAGTACCAAAAGAAATTAAAAATAATGAAAACAGGGTTGCAATGACCCCCGCTGGAGCCTATGCATTTTGTCAATCCGGCCATGAAGTAATCATTGAAAAGTCTGCCGGTATAGGAAGCGGATTTGAAGATAGAGAGTATGTTGAAGCAGGTGCTTCAATTATTGATACGCCCGAAGATGTTTTTGATAAAGCAGATATGATTATGAAAGTAAAAGAACCTATGCCGGTTGAATACGGCCGAATAAAACCTCATCAGATTCTTTTCACCTATTTTCATTTTGCCTCTGGCCTGGAATTAACCAAGGCCATGATGAAGAACAATGCTATCTGTATTACCTACGAAACCGTTCAGACTGCAGAGGGCGCTCTTCCCCTGCTAGCTCCCATGAGCGAAGTTGCCGGGAAAATGTCTGCTCACGTTGCTGCTTATTACCTGGCATTACCTTATGGTGGAACAGGTGTTTTAATGGGTGGAGTTACTGGTGTAAAACCTGCTAAGGTTGTGGTTCTTGGTGGTGGAACCGTTGGTACATGTGCTGCAAAAGTGGCAGCAGGTATTGGTGCAAGAGTCACCTTATTTGATATTAATATTAACAGGTTAAGATATCTGGATGATGTATTACCTAAAAATGTTACACTTCTTTATTCCAGTCAACATAGCATAGAAGAAGAAATAAAAGATGCTGATGCAGTCATTGGTGCTGTATTGATTCCGGGTGCTGCGGCTCCTAAATTAGTAACTGAAGAGATGGTAAAGAAAATGAAACCAAATTCAGTCATGGTGGATGTTGCCATAGACCAGGGTGGTTGTTTTGAAACCAGTAAGGGAACTTCCCATAGTGATCCGGTATATAAACTACATGGCGTTCTCCATTATTGCGTCACTAATATGCCGGGTGCCTTTGCCAGAACATCTACTTTTGCCTTAACCAATGCTACTCTCCCCTACGCTTTAAAACTTGCCAATCTTGGTTATAAAGAAGCTTTAAAGAAGGATAATGCCCTCGCAAAAGGTTTAAATATCATAAATGGAAAAATTACCTATGCACCCGTAGCAAAAGCATTTGGTTTGGAATGCTATTCAATGGAAGAAGCTATGGAAGAATAAATCATCTATTTTTAGATGTGCTTGTGAAAAAAAAAGCCTCAATGTTTCTAAATTACATTGAGGCTTTTTTTATTTTAAATGATCTTATTGTAAACTATTTTTTAGTACATTCCGCCCATTCCACCTGGCATTCCGCCCTGAGGCATAGGAGGCATATCTTTCTTTTCTTCAGGTTTATCAGTTACTAAACATTCAGTAGTTAATATCATGCCGCCTATACTGGCAGCATTTTGTAAAGCTGATCTGGTAACCTTAGCAGGATCTACGATACCTGCCTTGATCATATCTTCAAATTCTCCACTTATTGCATTAAAACCGATACCCTTTGCTTTTCCTATTAATTTTTCTACAATAACCGATCCTTCGTAACCTGCGTTTTTAGCAATTTGCTTTGTGGGAGCTTCTAAAGATTTTCTAAGAATTTTAACACCTATTCCTAGATCGCCTTCCAGCTTTAATTCATCTAATGCAGGAATAATGTTTAATAAAATAGTACCACCACCGGCAACGATTCCTTCTTCTACTGCAGCTTTAGTTGCTGATAATGCATCTTCGACTCTATGTTTTTTCTCTTTTAATTCAGTTTCCGTAGCAGCTCCTACTTTGATAACCGCTACTCCACCTGACATTTTACCTAATCTTTCCTGTAGCTTTTCTTTATCATAGTCAGAAGTAGTATCTTCTATTTGGATTCTGATTTGCGATTCACGTTTTTTGATTTCTTTTACATCGCCTTTACCGTCAACAATAATGGTTTCTTCTTTGTTGATTTTTACCTGATGCGCAGATCCCAACATAGTTAGTTCGGTATTTTCTAATTTAAGGCCCAATTCTTCAGATATTACCTGACCACCGGTAACCACTGCTATATCTGCCAACATCTCTTTTCTTCTATCTCCAAAACCAGGTGCTTTTACCGAAACACAGTTCAGGGTACCTCTAATTTTATTAACTACTAAAGTTGCTAATGCTTCACCTTCTACATCTTCGGCTATTATTACCAAAGCCTTACCTGTTTGAGCTACTTTCTCTAAAACAGGTAATAATCCTTTCATGTTACTAACTTTTCCATCAGTAATTAAAATATAAGGATCATCGAGAACAGCTTCCATTCTTTCTGCATCTGTTACCATGTATGGAGAAATATAACCTTTATCGAATTGCATACCTTCCACTACTTCTAAAGTGGTACCTAAGGTTTTAGATTCTTCAACGGTAATAACACCATCTTTTCCTACTTTTTCCATAGCATCAGCAATAATATTTCCAATTTCTCTATCAGCAGCTGATATAGAGGCGACATTCGCTATAGATTCTTTATCACTTACCTCTACGCTTAATTTTTTAATTTCAATAACTGCTTTCTCTACTGCTTTATCAATTCCCCGTTTAACCATTATCGGATTTGCACCGGCTGCTACATTTCTCAAACCTTCATGTATAATTTCATTTGCCAGTACGGTAGCAGTCGTTGTGCCGTCTCCTGCAATATCATTAGTTTTAGTGGCAACTTCTTTAACAAATTGAGCACCCATATTTTCAAAAGGTTCATCAACTTCAATTTCCCTGGCAATGGTTACTCCATCATTTGTAATTGTGGGAGAACCAAATTTTTTATCTATCACTACATTTCTGCCCTTTGGTCCTAAAGTAATTCTTACAATATCCGCTAAAGTGTTTGCACCTTTTTCAAGTGCTCTCCTTGCGTTCTCATCAAATAAAAACTGTTTTGCCATTTCTTTATCCTCCTATTATCGTTCGATTTATTTTAATAAATTTATTTTTATGTTTTTTTTAGGGTTAAACAACTATTGATATTAACCTTCAATAATTGCTAAAATATCTTTTTCGCTGATTAAGAGATAATCTTCATCAGCATCGTCTTTAATATCTGTTCCTGAATATTTTGCATAAACAACTTTATCGCCCTTTTTTAAAGTCATAGTAACAAATTTTCCTTCTTTGTCATTACCGCCCGGGCCTACTGCCAATACCTCTCCAACCTGCGGTTTTTCTTTCGAAATAGTATCCGGTAAAAGAATTCCTCCCTTACTTTTTTCTTCTTCATGTACAGGTTTTACCAGTACGCGATCTCCTAATGGTTTTAATCCTGCAATTTTCATGTTTAACAGCCTCCTTGAATATTTTAATATTTTTTAAACTAATTAGCACTCTTAGCATGAGAGTGCTAAAATTACCTTATATATCTTATATAAACTTCTTTAGAAAAGCAAACCTTATCATACTCGTTTTTAGGCGATTATTTAACTCTATCCTTTATTATTAATGATAATACTTCATTTCTCTACCAATTACTACTATTTCATCGTTAATGGTAGGCGTGATACGGCATCTAAATTTAATGATGATATTTTATTATTTCTTAGTTTATAATAACCGGCAGATGCTACCATCACCGCGTTGTCAGTGCAAAGTTGAGGTGAAGGGTAAAAAACTTCAATATCATACATTTTTGCTCTTTTCTTTATATTTTTTCTTAAATAAAGATTTGCTGCTACTCCCCCAGCCAATGCAATCTTATTAACCTTTAATTTTAAAGCTGCTTTTAAAGTTTTTTCAGTCAATACGTCAACAACAGCTTGCTGAAAAGAAGCTAATATATCATATTTCGGAATTTCTTTGTTTTCCTCTTTTAATTTATTTACATAATATATAACCGCAGTTTTAAGACCACTAAAACTAAAGTCAAAATTTTTTTTATTTAAAAGGGGTCGGGGAAAATTTATAGCTGAAGGATTCCCGTTACCAGATAATTTTTCAATAACAGGTCCTCCGGGATAACCCAAATTTAAATATTTTGAAATTTTATCAAATACCTCTCCCGCTGCATCGTCTTTGGTTTGACCCAAAATATTATAATCCCAATAATCATTTATGTGCACCAAAGAAGTATGCCCTCCGGAAACAATAAGACAAATAATTGGAGGTTTAAGCTCTCTATGTTCTAAAAAATTAGAATATATATGGGCTTCCAAATGATTTATTCCTATAAGAGGAATTTTCCTGACAAAGGCAATTGACTTTGCTACAGTTAGCCCAACCAGCAATGAACCGATTAACCCTGGTCCATAGGTAACGGCTATGCCGGAAAGTTGATCTAGCTTTACTCCTGATTCATTTAAAGCTTGATCAATCACCGGAATAATATATTCCATATGCTTTCTCGAAGCAATTTCCGGAACAACTCCTCCATATTTATTATGTATTTTAATTTGAGATGAAACAATATTTGATATAATTTTTCTACCTTTTTCTACAATAGCTGCAGCTGTTTCATCGCAGGAAGTTTCAATTCCCATTATTAATTCAGACATACATTTTTTCCTTTCAATAAAATTAAATATAGCATATATTGCTTTGTATATATTAATAGTATAAATTATAAAAGCTAAAAACGTAAAGCGAAAAACTCAAAATCATAATTTAAAATTTAAAATTAAGTAGAAAATATTATTCTCGTTTTATTATATCTTATTAGTTGTTTGCCCCATGTATCCCATGCTTTGCATCTTATAAATTATTTTCTTTTTCTCTATCTTTTTTTTAACTTATATATTACATACCAATAGACAGGCGAGACGCCTTTCCTGCGGGGTTGGTGATTTCTATACGTTAAACGCTTTTATTCTTTTTTTCCCATATAATTTCTGCTTCAGATTTTCTCATGTAAAATGGAGATATGGAATAAATATTTTCTACTTTTCCTTTTTTAATTTTTTCCAAGCCTATGAGAGCCACATTGGATGCTTTTAAAATTGAAAGTGTCGGATGTATAAATATTGCCCGAGAACCCATTGTGTCTTTTATCCTGCTTTGGTACTTTAACGTTCCTTCCCCCAGGAAAATAATATTTTCTTGAACATTCTCTATCCTGCTTAATAATTTTTCTATGGATTCACATTGATAATCAATCATTTTAGATAATTGATCTCCTCCCCGATATAGCGCGAAATACACCTCTCCTTTCCTTGCATCCAAAACGGGACATATAATAGCAGGTATTTTCGCTACATTACAAACCAGGACATCTAGTGTGATAACACCCGCTACAGGAATAGATGCGGCATAAGATAATCCTTTGGCAACACCTAAACCAACGCGAAGCCCGGTAAAAGAGCCTGGTCCAATAGTAATTGCAATTCCATTAATATCCTGTATTCCCATATTAATATTCGTTAACATTTCTTCAATTGCAGGAAGCAAAATAGAAGAATGTTTTTTTATTAAACCATTAATAATGTATTCAATCATGATATCTTCATCTTCTATTATACTTAAGTTACAATATCTGGAAGATGTATCAATTCCCAATATTTTCATCTTTTTTTTAACTCCTTTATTAGCTCAACAAATCGAGAACCTTTTGAAATAAAACGAATTTTTCTTTCCTTGAAATCAATGAAAGTAATGACAATTTTTAAATAATCTCCTGGAATAAATTCCTCTATTTTTTCTGCCCATTCAACAATGGTAAGGCCTTTTCCATAAAAATATTCCTCATACCCTAAATTAATTATTTCATCATAATTTTTCAAACGAAAAAGGTCAAAATGATAAATGGGCATTTCGCCCTGATATTCATTAATTATAGTAAAAGAAGGACTGTTTACGTAACCTTTTACTTTCAATTCTTCAGCTATTCCCTGGGTAAGACAAGTTTTTCCGGCTCCTAATTCACCAAAAAATAATATAATATCTCCAGGTTTAATTAATTTTGCAACTTTCTTCCCTATTTTTTTTGTCTCTTCAGGATTTTTAGTAATGATAGTTAAATTCATTTTAAATTATTCACCGATTTTTCAATTAGCCAATTTACCAATTTACCGATTGACCCATTAAATTAGTATCAAGTATTGAGTATATAGTATCGAGTTAAGATAATTCAAAGAAAGAAATAAGATAATTCAATTTACCAATTTACCAATTTACCAATTCGCCGATTGACCGATTAAATTAGTATCAAGTATTGAGTATATAGTATCGAGTTAAGATAATTCAAAGAAAGAAATAAGATAATTCAATTTACCAATTTACCAATTTACCAATTCGCCGATTGACCGATTAAATTAGTATCAAGTATTGAGTATATAGTATCG
>CAZMLS010000006.1:0-10761 GCA_964567215.1 uncultured Atribacterota bacterium
TTATATAACATTGATTCAAGAAAGAGAAGAAAAGTTTTCTATTTTACTCGATATTTGATACTTTCTTTGTTATAAAATAAACAGGCGGGACGCATGTCCTGCGGGGAGAGTAAACCATCTAACTAAATTTTCTTATCTTTTCCTGACTCCAGATTTTGTATTCTGACTCCTGACTTCCGGCTCCTATTCTTTTTTCTTTTCTTGTTTGATTTTACTCGATACTGTATACTATATACTTGATGATATTTTTATCAGTTTGAAAATACTTCCATAATAGATTATATTTAGTTTATAATAAGTTATAGCATTGACTACATAGAGGGAGACAAATATCATGTTGGATGGTTTAACATTATTCGCAATTAAAAAAGAATTATCAGACTCCTTTATTAATTCTAAAATCATTAACATATCCCAAACAAATAAATATAAAATTATTATAGAAATTAAACCCAAAAAGGAATTATTGCCTGTTTCCGGGCAAAATAAGACAAATAATGCTTATATTCATATTTCTATTCATCCTTCTTTTCCGGAAATATATTTTACCAACTCCGTTAAGACCAATTCATCAATCAGTTCTCCCTTTCTAGCTAATCTTCAAACTCATCTAAAAGGAGGAAAAATTATTGCCATTACTCAACCGGATTTTGACCGGATCCTATATTTTACAATTAAACCATTTATCAGGTTTGGAAAAATTCAGGATAAAAGGATAATTATTGAATTTATGGGAAAACACGGTAATATCATCCTCGTTAAAGGAGATGGCATGATTGAGAGTAGCATTAAATTGATTTCTTCTAAAATTAATCGATTCAGAGAAATTCTTCCCGGAACTAAGTACATCCCACCCCCTTCACAAAATAAATTAAACCCTTTAAATATTGACAAATCTTCATTCTTCAACATTCTTGATATCGCCAACAAAGAAGAAGTAAATCTTTGCCAGGCATTACAAAGCAGTTTTAAAGGATTAAGCCGTCAAAGTGCAAAAGAGATTGTTCTACAGGCAGATTTACTTCCTGAAAAAAAACTGGTTGATGCTTCCTGTATAGAATTTGACCAATTATGGATTTCTTTTCAAAAAATAATCTCAGATATCCAGAATTTTAATTATAATCCGATTGTATTTAAATCTCCTGATACTAAAATGGTTAAATCATATTCTATTATTAATTCTTTACAATTTTCACAATACGATAAACGCTATTTTGAAGAAGTAAATTCCTGTTTGGCTTTTTACTCCAGGGAATTAACCATGGAACGAGAATTGTTTTCCCTAAAAAATGAATTGTCCAAAATCTTTAATAAAAACATAGATAAAATAGAATACAAAATGAATGATTATAAAAGAAAGATTAAAGAAGTTGAAAATTGTAAAAATTATAAGCTGAATGGCGAATTAATAAAAGCAAATCTATCTTCTATTAAAAGAGGAGTAAAAGAAATTACCCTGATAAATTATTTTTCATCCAACCGGGAATATGTATCTATCCCTTTAAATATTAAGTTAACTCCTTTGCAAAATGCTCAGATGTACTTCAAAAAATACCGAAAAATAAAGAATAGTTATAATACCATTTTTAATTTTTTGAAAGATAATCAGGCAGTTTATAAAAAATTACATGACCTTCAATTACTTTATCTGCAACCTGGACAATCTTATGCGGAACTGATGAAAATAAAACTTCAACTAATCAAATTAGGCTATATTAAAAAAATAAAAAAAGGGATTAAAAAAAAGAAAAAGGAAATATCATCTCCTACCAGATATATATCTAAAGATGGATGGAATATTTTTGTAGGTAAAAATAGCAAACAAAATGATTTACTCACTTTGAAATTAGCTTCCGGAAATGATATCTGGCTGCATGTTAAAAATATAAACGGATCCCATGTTATCATTAAAAATAAAGGAATGGGGCAAACACCCCCGCTTGACACCCTGATTGAAGCGGCAAATCTAGCGGTTTATTTTAGCAAGGCAAAAAATGAAAATAAGGCACAGGTGGATTACACACTTAAGAAACATGTAAAAAAACCAAAAAATGCTAAACCCGGCATGGTAATTTATTCTCAAGAAAAATGCCTTTTTATAGGTTTAGATTTAATAATTATAAAAAATATTTTATCCCGCAAGCTATCTTGATTGATATTTTTTCTCTTTTAAAGATTCTATTAAATCTTTCATATCCTTTGGTAAAGGAGCTTTGAATTCAATATATTTTTTAGAAAATGGATGATTAAATCCTAGAATGTAAGCATGCAAGGCCTGATGACTGATGTCTAATTCTTTTCTTTTATGTCCGTAAGCCGGGTCCCCAACTACAGGAAATCCAATATACTCCAAATGAACCCTTATTTGATGTGTTCTACCTGTAATTATGGTAACTTCCAATAATGTATAATTTGAAAATCTTTTTATAACTCTAAAATGACTTAGGGCTTCTTTGCTGTTTTGTTCAATAACCGCCATCTTTTTCCTATTTTTTATACTTCTTCCAATAGGAGCATCAATCGTGCCAGAATTTTCTTCCACTTCTCCCCGAACCAAAGCAAGATATTTTTTCGTTACTTTCCGATCTGCTATTTGTTTGGATAATGAAAGGTGTGCAGTATCGTTTTTAGCAATTACGATTAAGCCTGTTGTATTTTTATCCAAGCGATGCACTATGCCCGGCCTGATGGTACCATTAATACCCGAAAGCGAACCCTTGCAATGAAATAATACAGCATTAACCAGGGTTTTAGAACATATTCTTCCAGTAGGGTGAACTATCATGTTGGCAGGTTTATTTATTACAATCAAATGATCATCTTCATGAATAATATCTAAAGGAATATTTTCCGCATCAATTTTCAATTCTTTTGTTTCAATTGGATAAAGATTTATTTTATCTCCATTTTTTAATATATAACTTGGTTTTACGTACATACTATTTACTTTTATTTGTCCTTGTGTAATTAAATTCTGAATTTGGGATCTTGAAGGGTATATCCCTTCTTTGTTCAGATAGTGGTCAATTCTCATTTTATCATTATCGATAATAGAAACTATTCTTTCTTTTTTCATATTTAAAGCCTTTTTAATTTATAGTATGTATAAAAATCATTCTAGATAACAACTATGCTCAACTTTTCATTTTAATTTTTTGTTAATTGAAACTGAAAACCAATAGATAAGCGTAATTAGGTTTTTAATCGTTTTTTTTCTTTGTATTTTAATTGGTTAATCAGTAGATTATAGTATTTTTTTCTCTATGTAATTTTTGTTCGCTTTTTTTTCTTTAAAACATTCATAAAGATAAAAGCAGAAAGAAAAACTGTTATACATATAACCTGGGTAATGGTTAAAAGATTAAACACCATAATCCTATTCTCGTAAAACCTGAAAAATTCAATGGTAAAACGCGATGCTGAAAATAAAATTAGAAAGGATAAAAAAGTAAATCCGTCATATTGCTTATACTTTTTTATTCTCAGCAAAAGAAAAAATATCATAAATCCATACAAGGAGCTATAAATTTGCGTTGGAACAACTGGAAGCGTACACGTACTGCCGGCGGATATTAATCCATCTCTCAATTGCTGCAAGTAAGCAGGCGGCATATTTACAGCAGGAAAGGCAATTCCGTAATTTTCAGTAATTACCCCATAGCAACATCCATTCAATAAACAACCTATTCTTCCAATTCCTATTCCAATAGCTATTGAAGGAGCAGCAATATCAGCATATTTCCAAAATGGTATTTTATTTCTTTTAACATATAACCAGCCTAAAATAACGGCTAAAAAAAATCCACCTAAAAAACTTAATCCACCCTGCCTAAAATATAGTATTTTTATTGGATCTTTCATATAATAATCAAGATGGGTCAAAACGTAAGCAATTCTACCCCCGATTAATGCTCCAACAATCACCCAAAGACTGATATCCAGGATTCTTTCTTGATTTTCCCCTTCTCTCTTTGCCTCATTCATTGCAATAAGTATAGCGACAATAAAAGCCAGGGCTATCATTGCTCCATAAGAATAAATAGGAAAAGAACCGATTTTAAACAATATTCTATACATTAAGGTTTACCCTCTTTCTCTTCTTCTTTTGAATAAAATAAAAAATAAATTAGTAATATAGACAATCCGCTTACAATAGCCATATCCGCAATATTAAAAATTGGCCATATTCTAAAATCTAAAAAATCAATGACTTTTCCCTGGGTTCTAATTCTATCAACAAGATTTCCTATTGCACCACCCAGAATCAATAATACAGGAATATACATTTTGGGATTATCTTTAAAAATTATTTTTTTATAAATTAAAACTGCTAAAACTAACGAAATTAAAGCTGCAATGATAAAAAAAATGCTTTGATATTTAAAAATACCAAACGCAGTATGTGTATTTACTATGTAAGTAATATGAAATATTCCCTTAATAACCGGAATGGTTTCCCCAATCCTCATGGTATGCTGGATATAATATTTACTTGCCTGATCCACTAATACGATTATTATTGCACCAAAGATAAATCCCATTTTTCCCCTCTAACTTTTAAAGTGATTACGTATAACTCCAGCACATTTTTCGCATATAGTAGGATAATCTTTATCTTTGCCTACATATTCACTGTAACACCAACATCTTTCACATTTTTCTCCCGGTGCTTTTTCTACGGCTATTTTTATTCCGGGAACTTCATTTCCGGAAAACATGTTAGAAGGAAGTTCTTTTTCTTTGTAAAATATCTCCACTTTGGAAACAATAAATAAAATATTTAATCGGGTTTTAAAGGATAACAAATAATTATAAATTTCCTTATAATCCGTGTATATATTTACCTGCGCTTCCAGTGAATTTCCAATAAATCCTTCACCTCTCTTTATTTCTAAAGCCTTAAGCACATCTTTTCTTATTTTTAATATTTTGTCCCATTTTTGTTCTAAATCTTTGTTGATGTATTTTTCGTTAATTTCCGGCCAGGATGTATAGAAAATACTCTCTTCGTTATCTTTTATCTCTCTCAGGTACTGCCAAATTTCTTCAGCTGTAAAACTTAACACCGGAGCAATCAATTTTATTAAATCGTTTAATATTTTGTATAGAACAGTCTGGCATGAACGTCTTTCAAGAGAACTAAAGTGTGCAGTATATAACTTATCTTTAATAATATCCAAGTAAAATGAGCTTAAATCAACTGAACAGAAATTATGAATTTCATGATAAAGAGAATGAAATTCAAATTCTTCATAATATTTGTTTATTCTTACCTTCAGGTTTTCGAAATTATTTAGAACCAATTGATCCAATTCGGTTAGTTTGTTATAGGGAATTTGGTCTTTTTCCGGATTAAAATCTTTTAAATTGCCCAGAATAAATCTGGCAGTATTCCTTATCCTGCGATAAATTTCCACCAATTGATCTAATATTTTCGAAGAAATCCTAATATCTGTCTTATAATCAGAATAAGCAACCCAAAGCCTTAATATGTCTGCTCCATACTTTTCTATAATTTCCCGGGGCGCAATTACATTTCCAATAGATTTAGACATTTTCTTGCCCTTTCCGTCAACGATAAAACCGTGAGTCAATACTGCTTTGTAGGGTGCTTCCTCAAATGTAGCAATTGAAGTTAAAAGCGAAGTTTGAAACCATCCTCTGTGTTGATCTGTTCCCTCAAGGTATAAATCAGCAGGCCAATGAAGCGTATCTCTTTGTTTAAGTACTGCAGCATGACTGCAACCGGAATCAAACCAAACATCCATAATATCTGTTTCTTTTTCAAATTCATTTCCACCACAATGAGGACATTTGAAATCTTTTGGTAATATATCTTTTGCCGACATAGAAAACCAGGAATTAGAACCTTTCTCTAAAAATAGTTTTCTAACCGATTCAATGGTATCCTTATTGACAACTATTTTACTACATCTTTTACAGTAAAATACAGGGATAGGTACTCCCCATACTCGTTGCCGGGATATACACCAATCAGTTCTATTGCCAACCATTTCGGATATTTTTTCTTCTCCCCATTCCGGAATCCATTGCACTTTTTTGATATTCGATAAGGCTAAATCTCTAAATGCTTCAATAAAAACGAACCATTGTTCGGTTGCTCTGAATACTACCGGCTTTTTACATCTCCAACAATGCGGATATGAATGCGATATCTTACTGACCTTTAGTAAGGTTCCGTTTTCAGTTAATTCCTTGATGACTGCAGTATTTCCCTCTTTATAGGTTAATCCTTTAAATTTACCGGTGCTATCATTAAATTTTCCCTTACTGTCCAAAGTGGTAAAGATAGGAATTTTATATTTTATTCCTATTTCATAATCTTCCTGCCCGTGTCCCGGAGCAGTATGCACACATCCTGTTCCTTCATCTAATAAAACATGATTTCCTAATACGATAATGGAATCTCTATCAAAGATAGGGTGTTTGCATTTTATTCCATCTAATGCTTTTCCCTTTACTGTTTCTAGAATCTGATAATCGATCAAGCCAATTTCTTCCATTACCTTTTTTACCAGGGCAGATGCTAAAATCAGATGTCCCTTTTCAGTTTTTATTAAACTATATTCAATTTCGGGATTAAGGGCAATTGCCATATTTCCGGGAATCGTCCAGGGTGTGGTAGTCCAAATCATCACATAGGTGTCACCTTCCCGGTATTGAGTAAATATTTTTCCCAAATTATCTTTAACCGGAAACCTTACATAAATAGATGAAGATTCCTTATCATGATATTCTATTTCCGCAGCAGCCAGGGCAGTTTCACAGTTAGCGCACCAATAGACCGGTTTTAATCCCTTATAAATGTATCCTTTGGAAAACATTTCACCAAACACTCTTATTTGTTCAGCTTCATACTTAGGATTAAGAGTTAAATAAGGATTATCCCATTCTCCCATTACTCCCAGTCTTTTAAACTCTTCTTTTTGGACTTCGATAAAATGGTGGGCATATTCATTGCATTTTTCTCTTAATTCAACCGGATCAATCTCATCAAAAGCAACTTTCATATCCTTCGTCACCTGAAACTCGATCGGTAATCCGTGCGTATCCCAGCCGGGGACATAGCGGGCGTTAAATCCATTCATCGATTTATATTTAGGAATAATATCTTTTAATATCTTATTATAAGCGGTTCCGATATGAATATTCCCATTGGCATAAGGAGGTCCATCGTGTAATATATATTTTTTTAAATTTTTCTTTTTATCGCAAACCTTTTCATAAATATTATTTTCTTCCCAAAATTTTAATAATTTTGGCTCTTCTTTTGATAGATTAGCTTTCATTTTAAATTTTGTTTTTGGCAAATTCAGTGTATTCTTATATTCCATTTTTATTCCTCCAGAGACTTTTCGATAATATTATAACAAAAACCCCTTGCCACGTAAAAGGACAAGAGGTTAAAAGTTCTTGTGGTACCACCTAAATATTTACATTACCTCACGATAATGAACTCAATAAGTAAATGTAACTAATCAAATCTGATAAATTAATTTACTCTATATGTTAACGATAAATAACCGTTCCAACTTACTTAGTTTAACTCTTAGGTATAATATTACTTTATGTTTATACTAAAGGAAAACTCTTTTCAATCAGAAATTTCAGGATGATTTTTGGTATTAATAATTACAGATTTTCACTTTCTCTGCTCTCTAAAAAACTACTTCTACCTACTCTTTCCTAATTTAATTATATGCATATTTGATTTTTTATTTTGGTAATAATAACATATTAAACAAGTTTATGTCAATAATTTAGTAAATTAATCAGTATCTGGTATTGAGTATCGCGTATATGGTCAAGGAAAAAATTCAGGTTTTAATTCTGGGGAAATACCTCTCTGGTTGGTTAAAAAATTATTCTCCGTTTATTCCCTCTTCATCAATATTTTCCTGATAAATATTCTCTTTTTCAATCGAATAATTATCCTGCTCTTCAAATTTTTCATTTTCCAACATTTTTTGATAAAGATTTAGCATGGATCTAAATCTTTCTTTGAAAATAAATTTATATCTACGCAAATTATTAATTTCATTCTTTGCTTCATCTTCTCTTTGAGAAGCTTTTTGGATAATTACTTCAGCTTCTTTTTCCGCTTTTACCACAACCAACTTCGCTTTATTTTCAACTCTGTCTTTAATTTCATCAGCAGATTTTTGAGCATTTAATAATGCGCTTCTCAAGGTCTCTTCAATCTCACTAAATTCCTTTAGGCGATCTTTCATCCTATCGATTTCTTCTTTTAATTTGGCATTTTCTTTTATTAGTTCTTCATAATCTTTTACTATTTTATCTAAAAAATCGTCTACTTCTTCTTCATTGTAACCTCTAAATGATCTGCCAAATTCTTGCTGCTCGATGTCTATCGGTGAAATTCTCATAGATTATACCCCCTAATCTAATATCTATAGAAATGAATACTTTTATTTATATTGCAAAGTTAATTAATATGTTAATTAATGCTCTCTGTAGTAGATTTAATAAAAAAAAGACGATAATGGGAGATAGATCAAAACCCGTGCCGCCAAGATTTAAAATAATCCTGAAGGGAGCTAAAATAGGTTCAGTTACTTTATATATAAATTGTACAATTGGATTGTGATGATTCACGGGTATCCAGCTTAAAAATATTCGTGCAATGATTAAATAGCTATATATTCTAAAAACAGTATTAGTTATTTGAATTAAAAAAATCATACAACAATAGTCCTTCCTTATATCAATATTCGAATAAGATTATAGCACATCCATAATAATAAATCTTGAATTATTATATTTTTTATTGGAAATGGTAAATGCCTTATAAATCTTTGCTTAACTCATTTTATCTTAAAAATTAGTCTCCTCCATTATTAATATCTTCTTTAATTCTTTCACCGTTCACGATATATACGACACGTTCCACTAAATTTTTAGCATGATCGGCAATACGCTCAATATTGGTAGAAATAAATATAATATGAATAGCTCTGCTGATGGTATGGGGATCTTCCATCATAAAAGTTAAAAGTTCTCGAAATATTTGTTTGTTTAAATCATCGACTGTCTTGTCCCTTAACCAGACTTCTTTTGCCAATTCTACATCACCAGTAAAATAAGCTTCTAATCCGTCTTTCAACATGTTTTGGGCAATTCTGGCCATCCTTGGCAAATCGATAAATGGTTTGACCAAATCTTTGGTAGCCAAATATTTACTCGCTCTTGCAATATTTACAGCCTGATCTCCTACTCTCTCTAAATCCGAAACCGTTTTATATCCACATCCGATAATTCTCAATCTTTTGGCAATAGGTTGTCGTAAAGCAATCATTTGCAAACATTGCTCTTCGATGTCCAATTCCATGTTATCTATTACATCATCATTTTGTATTACTTGTTCAGCCAGGTCAACTCTTTGCTTAATTAATGATTCTATTGCCAAATTAATTGCTTTTTCTACTGCATTTGCCATTTTTAAAAGATTTTCTTTTAAGCTTATAAGTTCATCATCAAAACAATATTTTTCGGTATTTGTTCTTTTTGTCATTTTTATTTACCTTTCTTCGTTAATAGTTCATGATTATAATCTAAAAAATATACAAATTAATAATGTTGGAACAATGCATCGTACCCATTTACTTCCATTCTCTTTTCTTCTTTTTCCGGTTAATTACTTGTTAATAATGCTATTTGATTATTTTACATATACTTAATATACCAAAAATAACCATATTTATCAATTTTTGTATTCTAATGGGATAATTTATATAACTTGATTAACCGGCTTTTTGATTATTTAATTGGTAAATTGATTAATTCAGTATTTAACATACCAAGCTTACCTATAGTATACAGATTATATAGCGAATAACGGAAAACGCAAAACGTAAAGCCATCGTTTAAAATTTAAAATTTAAATATGTTGTTTTATCTATTGAGCTTTCTCTTTCTTCTCTTGCATGTTATATAATGAAAAATGAAAAGATAAATAAAAAATCAGTATCGAGTATTGAGTTATAGTATCAAGTTAAAACAATGTAAAAACAAGATAAAATAATAAGTGCGCGTTGGTGTGTAACATCCTTCCTGCAGGATAAGCTTTTCGTCTCTCTTACGGAAGTTCTGATTTTTATTTATTCTTTACATTTTCTTCAACCGGTAAACGGATAAACTATTCTTCTTTTAAAAACACCTGTCCTACGAGAGGAAAAAGAATTAAAAAAAACCATAGTGTTTTATCATTGATATTGCAATAATTTACTATGGTTTCATAAAATGACTTTCTTAAAATGTTAATTTCTTATTTCTTTTTTTCAATGCAGCACCACCCAAATATGCTTCCTGAACTTTTTGATTACTTCTCAAATCAGAAGCTAACCCGCTAATGGTAATATTTCCGGTCTCTAGTACATATCCCCTATTAGCAATACTTAGTGCTTTGCGGGCATTTTGTTCTACTAATAATATAGCAGTACCTTGAGAATTTATTTCTCGTATAATCTGGAAAATTTGCTTGACCAATAAAGGAGCCAATCCCAAAGAAGGTTCATCCAGGAGTAAGATTCTTGGAGTGCTCATTAAACCTCTTCCCATTGCCAACATCTGCTGTTCTCCACCTGATAATGTTCCGGATAATTGATTATGCCGCGCTTTAAGTATAGGAAATAAATCATATACCCTTTCCATGGATTCTTTAATCTTCTTTTTGTCTTTTCTTCGAGTATATGCACCCAAATTAAGATTTTCATCGACTGT
>CAZMLS010000006.1:10861-19005 GCA_964567215.1 uncultured Atribacterota bacterium
TAGGCTTCAATTACTTGAGGATTGCTGTATACATCTTCGGGTAAACCTTCAGCAATTTTTTTACCTTCATCCATTACTGTAACCCAATGAGAAATTCCCATTACTACATTCATATCATGCTCTATTAATAAGATAGTAAGTTCTTCCTTTAATAAAGATTTTAAAAATACAATCAAGTCTTCAGATTCCTTGTCATTTAATCCGCTACTTGGTTCATCCAGGATAAGCAAATCAGGACTCGAGGCTAAAGCACGACCAATTTCCAACATTCTTTGATTCCCGTAAGCAATATTTTTTGCCAGTTCATCTCTAAATTTCCATAATCCGACTTGCTTCAAACGACTTTCAGCATGTTTTCTTATCTCCAACTCTTCCTTTTTCTGTCCGGAAGTTTGCAAAACAGCAGACCAGGTTCCCTTATTAGTTCGGCAATGCTGGCCTGCCATTACATTTTCCAGACAGGTCATATTAGAGAACAGACGTATATTTTGGAAGGTTCTGGCAATTCCTTTTTTGATAATCTTGTGCGGTTTTTTACCGGCGAAATCTTCTCCCTTAAAAATAACTTTTCCGCCATCTGCTTTGTATATTCCGGTAACTACATTAAAAACTGTTGTTTTCCCGGCTCCGTTAGGGCCAATTAAACTGCTTATTTGTCCCTTATTTACTTTTAGATCAAATTTACTCACCGCAGTTAAACCGCCAAATATTTTTGTAAGTTTATTTGTCTCTAGAACAACTTTATCCTTTTTATTATTTTTAATATTTACATTATCTACATTATTAGTATATAATTTTATATTTTTATCTTTAGCCATTTTCTGTTCCTGCCTTCGTCAAAATTGATTTACGTTCAATAGCTCCTCTTTTTCTAGGCCAAATCCCTCCAGGTCTAAAGATCATCATGGCCACCATAGTCACTCCAAAAATTAGCATCCTGTATTGGGCGAAAGTTCGGAAAAATTCCGGGAAAAGACTAATGGCCGCAGAACCAATTAAAACTCCTGGGATGGAACCCATTCCTCCAATTAATACGATACAAAATAGCATGCAGGATTCCATAAAATTAAAACTTTCCGGAGAAACCATCATTAATTTTGTGGCATATACATTACCGGCAACACCTGCCAAAGCGGCTCCTAAAACGAAAGCTAACAATTTGTAGAATCTAACGTCAATTCCTGTTGATTCCGCAGCTACTTCGTCTTCTCTAATGCAATTCCAGGCTCTACCTATTCTTGAATGTTGCAAATTAACCAGTCCGACAATAGTTACACCAACAATAATCCAGATATAATAGTAAAATTTAGCTGAATTATCTACAACAAAAAAATTCCCTAATGAAGGAAAATCTATTCCGAAAACACCGTTTGGTCCACCAGTCACTCCAAAAGGATTATTATTTAAAGTCAATCTTACTATCTCACCCATTCCAATGGTTACAATGCATAAATAATCTCCTTTTAAATGAATGATCGGGGAACAGACTAAGTAAGCAAAGGCACCGGCAGCTATGGCACTTATTGGAATCAATACAATAACAGGAATCCCAAAGTTTACATTAAGTATTGCGGTCGTATAGGCACCAATTGCCATAAATCCCATATGTCCCAAATCAAAAAGCCCCACTTCCCCTAAAACTATATTTAAGCTAAGACCTAATAATGCGTAAATTCCAAAGAAAAAGAAAACATCAACCCAGTATGCATTAACTACAAAAGGAAATATGGAAAATATAATGATAAATAATATAATTGGCCAATACGCAAATAATTTTTTATTATTTGTACCATTATTTAATTTCATTTTCTACCCCCTACACCTTTTCTGCAACTTTTTCACCCAAAAGACCTGTGGGGCGAAAAATTAATACCAGTATTAAAATTAAAAACACAAACACGTCTTTATAAGCGGTAGAGATATAAGTAGAACCTAACATTTCTAATACACCCAGTAGAAGTCCGCCAAGCATTGCTCCCGGGATATTACCGATTCCTCCAAGAATCGTAGCTGTAAAGGCTTTCAATCCATAATTCCAGCCCATTATAAAACTAATTTTCCGATAATACATTCCAACCATTACTCCTGCCATTCCACCTAAGGCGGGCCCTAAAGCAAAAATAAAAAATATAATTGTTTCAATATTTATCCCCATTAATGCGGCAGTACTTCTATCTAAGGCACAAGCACGGATAGCTGCGCCAAAAGTTGTTTTTTGAACTATATAATATAAAAGTCCCATTAGCATAAAAGAAATCAGTAAAATTATAATTTGTAATAAAGTAATTTTAATTCCGCCAATATTTAACATAACCGAAGGAACAACCTGTGATGGATAAGCTTGCGGGCGTGGACCCCAAACAACCATTATCCCATTTTGTATAATAATTGAAGCACCTAATGCAGACACTACTGCGGGAAGTCGGCCTACTGAATATATTGGACGATAGGCAATTCGCTCTATTAAAGTACCGGCAATTCCTATGCCGATTGCGGCTATCAAAATAGCCGCAATCATACCACCCCATATACCCAGGGTAGCGGTGACATAGGTAGAGCCAAATACGAGAAGGGTATATCCAAGATAAGAACCCAGGGCAAATAAATCACCGTGTGCAAAGTTAATCAGTTTCATTACCCCGTATACCATGGAATAACCGAGAGCAATAAGAGCATAAAAAGAACCTATGGTCAATCCGTTTAGTAACTGCTCTAAAATAATTTTCATCTTCGTATTTTACCTCTTTTTAATTTATTTTATTTTCCGTAAATTCCGAAACTTCCATCCGCATTTACTACATAGAGATTTATACCTGTTCCTACACGGTCACCAATTTCATTAAAACCAATTGGTCCGGTAATACTGGGGAACTTATCCATCTTATTTTTCAGATAATCGACAATATCATCAGAATCAGTAGAGCCGGATTTATCGATAGCTTCTGCTAATACACAGAGAGCATCCGCAGCATAGACTGACCATGGACTGGAAGGCAATGTGTTATATTTTTCCTTATAAGCAGCTTTAAAGGCCATTGCTTCGGGATTTGTAAAGTATTCAATTAAAGCTTCCTGGGTTTGATAACAACCTGCAGCATACTCTAAACCGGCAATATTAATGAAATCTTCATTGATGGCCGCATCTCCGCCTACAAATACTGCTGTAATTCCAATATCTCGAGCCTGACGTATAATCGATCCTGCTTCAGGGAAATATCCGGTAAAATAAAATACATCAGGATTGGTTTCTCTTAATTTGGTCAGAGGAACGGTATAATCAGATTCTCCGGGTGTAATCGCATCGAAATAAACCAATTCTACTTCGCCTGAATCTATTTTTGGTTGTAAAGCTGTTTTAGTATCTTCTGCAAGGCCCAGAGAAAATGTTTGATTATCGTGCATTATCGCAACTTTTTTAGCATTGAAAAGTGGAAGGACTTCATTTGCGAAAAATGCGCCCTGAGTATCTGTTCTGCCACAAGTACGTAAGAAATATTTTAAACCTCTTTCGGTAAGTCCGGTAACTGTTGCCCCATAAGCAATATTTACTTTTTTAAATTTTTCATATATGTCAGAACCCGGTTGTGTTACTGAGGAACCGTAACTTTGAATTGCGGCAACAATGTCTTTTTGAGATATTAGTTTCATTGCAGCTAAAGCACCGGCTTTTGGCTGACAAGCATCATCCGCAATTCTAATTTCAATCATTCTACCGCCTAAAATGCCACCCTTTTCATTAATCATTTGGGCTGCAATTTCTACGGATTGTTTAGCCATTTCACCTTCAACAGCAGCTGCACCTGTAATTGGAGCTTGGAGTCCTATAACAACCGGGGCTTTATCAGCAGCCATTACGCTCATGGAAACAATACTAAATACGAATATTAAAATACATGTAAATAAAACTTTTGTACTTTTCATCTATAACTCCCTTTTAATAAATTTTAGAACCTTAAATTCATTTTTTTAACAAAACAATTACTATTAAATCCTATCTTTATAGTAATATATTTTTTTTGAATACATTCACCTCCTTTCTTTCCGAAATAGCTTTCCACAAAAGTAGAATAATAAGTAGGCCAATTGCAATAATTTTGTGTTTTTCATTTTACAGAATCTTATTTATTTCAAGAACGATTTCTACCATTTTTCATGCAAAGCTTTTCATTTTTTTAGATCATTCGAATAGTGTCTATATTATACCACAGAAGGTTCGTGGATTAATTCTCCCCGTTCGAACCTTCCTATATCCAGTTTATCAATAGGAATGGACGTTTCTCCATCTAAAATTAATTCAGCAATTAATTTTCCGGTAACAGGCGCAAGCATAAATCCGTGCCCACTAAATCCGACTGAAAGATAGAAACCTTTTAATTTTGGATGTTCGCCTAAAATAGGTTGTGCATCCGGACTCATGTTATACAATCCTGCCCATTGTCGAACCATTCTTACGTCCTTTAATATCGGTACCAGTTTTACCATTTTTTTTGCCATGGTACGGGCAAATTGCCAGGTTGGATCAATATTACTGCCTTTTACTTCATTTTCAGGATCTCCATAGCCTCCTAGAATTCCTCCGTCGGGTAGTTGCTGAAAATAATAATTTTCAGAGAAGGACATTAACATCGGCTTCCACATGGGACCGATATGTTCAGTAATCAATATTTGATGTCTTTGTGAATAAACTGGAATATCAATTCCGGCCATTTTTCCTACCGGACCGGAATATCCCCCGGCAGCATTTACAACAGTTGAAGTCAGTATTTTACCTTTATCGGTTGTAACCGACAAAATACGCCCATTTTTAGTTTCAATTTCAGTTACTTCGGTAAAAGGATAATATTTCACTCCCAATCTTTGTGCAGCTTCAGCATAGGCAAATGTTGTATAAAGAGGATTAACATTACCATCTGCCGGACAAAAAGTTCCACCTAATATTCCTTCCAGATTTAAAGGTAAAACAATTTTTTTGGCTTCTTTGGGAGTAACCATTTTCGCATCAATTCCTAAACTTTGCTCTAACTCGACATTTTTCTTAAACTGTCTCATTTCTTTTTCAGTATAGGCTAACAATAAATAACCGGCTTGATTTAATTCAATATCATAATCCAATTCTTCGGTTAGTGTCTCGAAAGTTTTCATACTTTCCAATGCAAGGATACAATTCATTTTTGTACCGAATTGTTGCCTGATGCCTGCTCCACATCTTCCCGAAGAACCACTGGCACAAGTATTTTTTTCCAGAATCACAATATTTTTCGCTCCTTTTTTTGCTAAATTATAAGCAATACTGCAACCCTGTATGCCACCACCAATAATGACTATATCTGCTTTTTTAATCATCGTTATCACCTGCCAATGTTCCTAATTTTACCGGCTTTGTGGGTGGTCGAAATGTCGTAATATCAATTTCTTCAATTTTTTTATTATAATATCTGGCGATTTCACGCAGTAATATTCTTCGACAGGTTCTTCCCTGGCATCTACCCATCCCGGCCCGGGTTATCCTTTTAATTTCATTAAGGCTGGTATATCCTTTTTCTAATGCTTTTCTAATTTCTCCCCATGTTACATCCTCACAGCGACAAATTATGGTTTCATCTTTCATCATTTTTGTCCTCCACCTTAATACTCCTTATTTTCCCAGATAATTTCTTAGGAACAACTATGGAAACGACATTGGTCTTATTTTTAATTTTTTGAAATCTTACTACTTTCACTTTGCAAAGAGTATGACCGTCTCTGTCTAAAGCATAGACCTTTTCCTCTTTTTGCGGTAAAGGCAGCATTTCGTATGGTAATTTTATCAAAGATTCAGTTTCTGAATAATTTTCATCTAAAACAAAAATGGCCAAACCCGGACAAGCACTGATACATACTCCGCATCCCGTACATTTATTAAAATCCACTTGAGGTAAATCGTTAATATCTTTGAAAGGTTTTATTGCTCCGAACTTACAGGATATAGCACAAGGGTCACAGGGGATTTTTTGAAAACATTCAATTATAACTACCGGACCCTGAGTTAACCTTTTCTTGTCCGGATATATTTTTTCTAAATTTTCCTCAGTCGGTACACCGGTTCTTTTTAACATTATTGATTCCTCTTTCCTTTATCTAATTAATACTTTCTTTATTCCTTCTTTTACCTTATCACTTAGCGGATTTGCCCTTAATTCTGATAATTCTGACTTCAACTTTTTATTTTGTTGTTGAAAATTATTACAGCTACAACCTAAACTTACGGCTGCATTTAGACCGGCAATTTTTCCTTCCAACATAGCACTACTGGCTTCTTCGATTCCAGCGACGTCTCCTGCTATAAAAATATTGCCTTTGGTCGTTTTTAAATTATCATCCCTTAAAGCAATATATCCTCCGAGTTCTGAAATATATTCCATTTGACAACCTGCCTGCCAAAGCAAATCGGAAAGAGGTGATAGACCCACGGCCAGACATATTGTGTCCACATCTAATTCCTTTTCGGTACCGTCAATAAATTTGAAACTTTTATCAATTTCACAAATCGTTGCTTTTTCTACATGTTGAGTACCATATACCTGTTTAAGCGTATGTGAGGTATATATAGGAACTCCCAAACGACTGATTTTAGATGCATGAACCAGGTAACCACCAATATTTGGAAGTGCTTCAACAATGGCTTCTACATGGATGCCTGCTTGTAATAGCTGATAACTCACGATTAAACCAATATTGCCTGCCCCTATCATTAAAATGCTTTTGCCTGGTACTACACCATAAAGGTTCATCAGTGTTTGCACTGCTCCGGCGCCGTATACCCCAGGTAGATCATTATTTTCAAAAGGCAACATATTCTCTGATGCTCCGGTAGCAATAATAATCCTGTCTGCTTTTATTTTTTCTAATATATCTTCTTTAGTTCCCCTGACAACAGTAATTACATTATCTTCATAATACCCGGTTACAGTTGCTTTTTTAAAAATTTCAACATTTTCAAGTCCCTTCAATTCTTCTATCATATTTCTGGCAATTTCTATTCCCCTGATACCGGCAAACTGTTTCTCAGATCCAAAAAATTTATGCGTTTGTTTAATTAATTGACCGCCCAACTCTAATCCGTCATCAATTAAGACAATTTTTGCACCTAAAGATGCAGCAGAAATTGCCGCAGAAAGTCCTGCCGGACCTCCTCCAATAATTGCTATATCTGTCTTTTTCAATTAAAATCACCTTTTCCCTTTTGAGTTTCAATTTTCATTCCTTCCTCTAATTCAGTAACACAGGTTCTAACATTTGGTATGCCATTAACTTTCATCAAACAGGATGAACATTTCCCGATTGCACAAAAAAAACCTCTTGGCCGATGATACTTAACACTTCTACTTAATACTTCTACTCCTTCAGCAACCAGAGCTGCTGCAATTGGCTCACCCGTATTGCCTTCCATTTCACTTCCATCCAAAGTAAATTTTACCTTCTCTTTTTTGGGAAATTCTAATATAGGGTGTTCTTTTATGCGCATTTTTTCCTCCTACTATTATAGATTCCCACGCTTTTACAGACGTGGTGCTTAACATAACTGCTTATTATCTGTCCCGGTTTATTGGGGATTTACTCACATCCTCACCTTAACAGATGGGGAATTCCCGATAAATCAAAAATTACTTTTATCAAGCCTTAAAGATACTCTTAGTTTTATTTATTATCTTTTAACATAAATATTGCTGCCATTCGACCGGTTTTTCCCTTGTCATGATGATGAGAAAAATAAATATCGGGATTATCTGCTGTGCATTCTGTACTGGTGAAAATATTCTGACTTTTTATTCCGCCATGTATTAATTGGATATTATTCGCTTTTTTAAGATCAATTTGCCAGTTGTTTTTTTCCTGTATATACACCACTTCATTCGTGATATTTTCTTGAGTTAACCAATCAGCTATTATCTCTCGATTAGTAAAATAATAACAACGGGGACATATAGAAGGAAAAATCACAGCTAAACAAGAATTCGGTTGGGTTCCAAAAGTTTCTTTCATTTTTAATAAAGTTTTTAAAGATATATTTAATAAAGTCCCTTTCCTACCTGCATGAACCAATCCAATCGCTTTTTTAACCGGATCTAAAATAAGCACAGGAACACAATCGGCATAACACATTA
>CAZMLS010000006.1:19105-29482 GCA_964567215.1 uncultured Atribacterota bacterium
TTTTTTTCTCTTAAAAAAGTAGGTATCTCCAAATCATTATAATCAATCTTTTCCTGATTTAGTTCTTCTCCAACAATTTCCTGAACTTCCTTTTTCCCCTCTGCTGCATCAAATCCTGCAGCAATTACGGTAATTTTTATGCCATCTTCCATTTCTTTATCAATAACTGCACCAAAGATAATATCCGCTTCCGGATTAGCAGCTTGAGAAATAATTTCCGCAGCTTTATTTACTTCATGTAAAGTTAAATTTGTTCCTCCGCTTATATTAAATAAAATTCCTTTTGCACCGTTGATATTTGTTTCCAATAAAGGACTGTTGATCGCACTCTGGGCAGCTTTTCTTGCCCTATCCTCTCCACTGGCTCTTCCTATTCCCATAATTGCCGTTCCGGCATTTTCGATAATCATTTTTACATCAGCAAAATCGACATTTATCAAACCGGATTCCACAACAATATCTGAAATTCCGTGAATCCCATCTAATAAAACTTCGTCAGCAACTTTAAAGGCATCCAACACCGAAGTGTTTTCATCCACTATTTTTAGTAATCTATCGTTTGGAATAACAATCAAAGTGTCAACATTTTCTTTCAATAATTTGATGCCTTCTTCAGCTTGTCTCATTCTTTTGCGACCTTCAAATGTAAAAGGTTTGGTAACTACTCCTACTGTAAGAGCACCAATATCTTTGGATAATTGCGCAATAATCGGAGCACCACCGGTGCCGGTTCCGCCTCCCATTCCGGCAGTAATAAACACCATATCTGCTCCGTCTAATACTTTGGCAATCTTTTCTTTATCTTCTTCCACTGCCCTACGGCCAATATCCGGACTTGATCCACTGCCTAATCCTTTGGTAATACTACTTCCAATTTGTATTTTTTGTTCTGCGTTGGAAAATGCTAATACTTGCGCATCTGTATTAGTTGATATATATTTAACACCCTGTAATTTTGCTTCAATCATTCTGTTTACTGCATTTCCACCGCCCCCACCTATACCGATTACTCTTATATTAACCAATTGTCCTACTCTATTATTTGGGTTAAACAATTTACGTCCTCCTTATGATTGCCTTTACTCTTTATTAATATAAAATACTATTAGAAAAAATCTTTCAGCCATGCAATGACTTTTCCAAAAATATTCCCAACCTTTGCTTTTTTGTTTGAGAGCTTATATGTAGTACCGATTGTATTTTTTTCAGTAGCAAAATTTAATAATCCGATTACCGTTGAATAAGAAGGATCATTAACCATATCTGCTAATTCTCCTTCATAATAAGGAAAACCTAAATGGACAGGTAAATTTAATATTTTTTTAGAAACTTCTATCATTCCGGGTAATAATGAACTTCCACCGGTTATAACTACCCCACCTGGTATCATGTTGGAATAGCCAGATTTTATTAATTCATTTTGTACTAAACTAAATATCTCGCTTACCCTGGGTTCAATGATTTCTATTAGATATTCCTGCGATACTTTATGTTTTTCTTTATTTTCGGTATTTGATATCTCTATATTTTTTTTTGGTAGTATTTTTCCTTCTATCGCACTCCCATAATTTATTTTAATTTTTTCTGCTTCTTCAATTGAAGTTCTTAAACCAATTGCCAAATCATTAGTAATCTGATTACCGCCTAATGGTAATACTGCTGAATAGACCAATCCTCCTTCTAAAAAAATAGCAATTTCAGTAGTTCCGGCACCAATATCAATTAACATGGTACCTAATTCCTTCTCAGCATTACTTAAAACAACATTACTTGCTGCCAGAGTAGCAAAAACAACCTCATCTATATTTAACGAAGAACCTTCAATAGATTTAATTAAATTTTGTGCAGCAGTAATAGAATCAGTAATGATGTGCACCTTGCATTCCAATCTCGCTCCGGACATTCCAAGAGGATCGGCAATCCCGCTTTGACCGTCAACTATAAATTCCTGGCTTAGTGCATGAATTAATTCTCTATCCGAAGAGACTACTCCCGCTTTAGCTGCTTCGATAACTTTGTTGATATCATTTTCGGAAATTTCCGGAGAATCATTTGAAATAGCAATAACTCCTTTACTGTTCAATGAAGAGATATGATTTCCAGCGATTGATACAAAAGCAGAATTAACTCGAATTCCGGACATTCGTTCAGCACCCTCTACTGATTGTTTTATAGATTGGATAGCTTGATCTAAATCTATAATTACCCCCTTTTTTATTCCCAAAGAAGGATATTTACCAATTCCAACAATTTCTATTTTATCATCTTCGTTTAATTCAGCAACAACTGTACAAACTTTGCTTGTACCAATATCCAGACCAACCACTAACTCGTCTTTCCCCATATTTGCTCCCTCCTGCATTCTTTTTAAATCCATATAGTTTTATTGAATATATTTAAATAAAATATCTATTTAAATATATCACTTTTTTACTTTTATTACCAAACTATCTTTAAAACGAAGATCAATATAATCAATCAATAATTTTTCTTCCATTATTTTTTTCAGGGTTTCCCTAAGTAAATTTTCCTTGTTGATAATTTCTTCAGCTTTATTAACTCTAACTTTTATCGATCCATCTTGATTGTATATTAAAAAATCATCAGAATCTAATATGTCTACTCCGCAAAATTTTTTTGGTAGGATAACTTCCATACAATGAATAATTTCCAAAGCTGTTCTATATTCCGGTTCCGGTATCTTCTCCCCGAATTTTATATTTTTACTATTTAATCCCGTAATTAAAGGTAAACCCGTAGTATTCTCCTTACTATCCGATAGACACAAAATAATGCCTTCTTTACTGGATTCCCAATATTCATCTCCGACTTTAACAATAGCAGATACTTTTCTTTCTTTTATAATAATTTTTATTTTATCCGGAATAATTTTTTTTATTTCTACTTCTCTTATCCAGGGATCGCCCTTTAGAAGAGCAACGCTTTTTTTTAAATTCAGTAAAAAAATATTTTCCCCGATTTTTATTTCGGATTTTTTCAATATTTCATTCTGTTTTAAATAATCATTTCCATCGGCAATGATATATTTTATATTAAAAAAATCATAATGAAATAAAAAATTAAACGAGTACCAACCCAATATGCCCAATAAACAATAACTAATAATAATTTTAAATATTCTTATTCTGCCTGGTGGATAGTTTTCATTTTCCTCTATTATTTCCTCTGTTTCATATTCCTTTTCTTCTTCATAATCATCATTCGATTTCATACTCCCGGCTCCTGGATTCTTGCAGCTTTTTGCCTCTAATCGATAAATATTCACACCTAAATACATCCGCTTTTTTTAACAATAAACCATTCTTCGTTTAATGAGAATAACCTCGATCCGATTTTCGCAACGAACTACATTTCCCCTAAAATTTCAATTTCTCGTTCTAATTTTATCCCAAATCTATTTCGAACTCTTGTTTCTATTTCTTTGATCAAGTACAATACATCACTTGCCGAAGCGTTTCCTTTATTTACAATAAAATTAGCATGAACTTTAGATACTTCGGCATTTCCCTTTGAAAGCCCTTTTGCTCCTACCTGTTCAATTAACGCCCCGGCAAAATAACCTTTAGGATTTTTAAAAATACTACCCGCGCTGAAGTAATTTAAAGGTTGTCTATTCGCTCTGATTTTGATATTCTCTTCTATTTTTGATTTTATTTTTTCTTTTATTCCATATTTTAATTTTAATTCCGCTTCTATAATAATTTTAGAATGTTCTCTTAAATTGCATTTCCTGTAATTAAAATGCAAATCCGATCGGGATATTTTTTTTATTTCATTTTCTTTAGTCAATATGGTAACACTGTTAACTATAGCTGCTATAGAACTTCCTTTAAAGCCGGCATTGTTAATAATTGCTCCACCAAGAGTGCCGGGTATGTTGCACGCAAATTCTAAACCGCTTAGATTCCGGTTAAAAGCAAATTTACTTAAATATATTAAACCAATTCCTGCGCCGGTTTTCAATATTTTATCAAAAATGCAAACTTTTTTAAAATCTTTTCCTAATTTTATTACCATTCCTCTCATTCCTTTATCACGAATTAATAAATTTGTTCCATTACCGATTAAAGAATAGGGAATTTTCCCGCGAACAGCGATTAAAAGGAGGGATTTTAATTCATTTATATTCCCGGGGGAACAAAAAAAATCAGCCGACCCGCCAATTTTATAAGAAGTGTGTTTGATTAATGGTTCGTCAACTTTAACTATATGTTCAAGTCCTTTGTTTATAAATTGATTAAAGATATATTCTTTCGATACTGTATTGGACAATAAAAACACCTTTTTTTTATAATTTATTAGCTAATTTCTGACCAACAGTCCAAATATCTCCGGCTCCCATAGTGATAACAATATCTCCGCACTGAACCATTTTTTTCAGATGCTCCAAAATATCATCCTTACAAGGAATATATTCTACATGTTTATGTTCTGTTTTTTTAATCTCGTTAAAGATAGTTTTTCCGCTAATTCCTGCGATTGGCAGCTCGTTTGCAGAATAAATATCATCAATAATAACCTGGTCGGCATTAAAAAATGCCTTCCCAAATTTTTTCGCCAGCAGCTTGGTTCTGGTAAATCTATGAGGTTGAAAAACCGCAATAATTCTTCTATCGTTCCAACTATTCTTCAAAGCATTCAGGGTAACCATTATTTCTGTAGGGTGATGAGCATAATCATCTATAATCAATATTTCATCATTATTATCAGATACAATTTCCATTCTTCTTTTTACACCATTAAATTTTTCCAATATTTTTGCAATTTTATCAAATTCTATTCCCAGCTCAACTCCTACAGCAATTGCCCCTAAAGCGTTCAAAATATTATGATATCCCGAAATCTTTAAAGACAACTCGCCCATTTCCTTACCTTGATGATAAATTTTAGATTTAGAACATAATTTGCCAAAGGTAACTTCCTTTGCCATAAAATCAGCTTGATTCTTAATTCCATAAGTTATACTGTTATTTTCATTATTTTTTTGTAGTTTTTGAACATTATTACAATCGGTACATAAAATTATTTTTCCTTTAGTATCAATTTTATCAATAAATTTTTTAAAATCCAGCAAGATATTATCCATATTTTTATAATATTCCATATGATCATCTTCAATATTAGTAATGACTGCAATTTTTGGATTTAATTTCAAAAAAGTACCATCACTTTCGTCTGCTTCAGCAACTACATATTCTCCGGAACCAAATTTTGCATTGCCTTTAAAATTATTTCCCTCTCCCCCTACAATAACAGTGGGGTCGAAACCGCTCTGCTCCAGCAAAAAACCTATCATGGAGGTTGTGGTCGTTTTTCCATGAGTACCCGCAATGGCTATCCCTGATTTATGATTCATGATTCGGGCCAACATTTCAGCCCTTTTTATTATCTTAATATGTTTCTTTTTGGATTCCTGTATTTCCGGATTAGTTTCAGGTATTGCAGATGAAATTACAACTAAATCTGCATCTTTTACATTTTTTTTATAATGCCCCTCGTAGAAAGTAACTCCCTTACTCGCCAGCTTATCTGTAATCTCTGAAGACTTAAGATCAGATCCGCTTATTTTATATCCCAAATTAAGAAGAATGAAAGCAATACCGCTCATCCCCACTCCACCAATTCCAATAAAATGTATGTGTAATTTTTCTTTATTCACCAATAATAACTCCAATCTTTATTTATATCTCGTTTTTTTATTTACTGAAATAATTATGTTATTTTTTTAATTATTCAATTTGACTATTTTTGTTTTACTTATAATAATATCAATGATTTTTTTCGCAGAATCAACATTCCCTAAAACTTTACTTTTTTCAGCCATGGTTTCCAGTCGAGTTCTGTTTTCCAATAAAGCAGATAATATCTTCGACAAACTTTTCCCCGATAATCCTTTTTCTAAAATAATTATTGCAGCACCTTCTTCCTCTAAAACCCGCGCATTCAATTCCTGATGATTACCGGTAGCAAAGGGATAGGGAATTAATACAGACGGTATTCCATACGCATTTATCTCAGCTAATGTTGTGGCACCTGCCCTGCAAATAATTAAATCTGCTAAATTATAAGCTTTTTCTATATCATATAGATAAGATTCAACACAAAAAGTATTTCCATCATTACCTATTATTGAATTTATTTTTTCATAATCTTCGACTCCGCTTATTAAGAGAACCTGCCAGTCTTTTTTAATGGCATACTTTATTAATCTAACTCCAGCAATCACTGCACTATTAATTGATGCGGCTCCCTTACTTCCACCAAGAACCAAAATTGTTCTCTTTAAGGGATTTAAATTAAATTGTTTGTAATTTTTATCTTTAAATCCGCCTATATTCTTTATATGTATCGGATTTCCGGAAAAAACTAATCTATCTTTATGTTTAAAGTATTTTTTTGATTGCTCAAAACTTAAAAAAGTTGCACATGCAAAATGAGATAAAAATTTATTGGTAATTCCGGGAATTACATTCTGCTCATGAATAAAAGTTTTAATATTCAAAATTGATGCCATTAAAACAATAGACCCGCTTACATAACCTCCGGTACCTATCACAACATCCGGTCTATATTTTTTTAATATTTTATAGGATTGTATTAAGGAAATAAAAAATATAATAATTGCTTTAAAACTATCAAAACATAATTGTCTCTTTATTCCTTTGGCAATGATAGTATTAAATTTAAATCCTTCCCGGGGAATTATCTTTGCCTCCATTCCTCTTTCCGTACCTACAAAAAGTATATCATTTTTCTTATCTCTGGCTTTTAATTCATTTGCTAAACTGATCCCGGGATATATATGACCCCCTGTTCCACCTCCTGAAATCAATATTTTTAAAGCCATTTATTCTACTCCGATTCCATCTTCTGTATCTTCTCTTACTCTGAATCTGGAAATATTTAATAGAATTCCGATACAAAACATATTTACAATTAAAGAAGTGCCGCCAAAGCTGATAAATGGAAGTGTAATCCCGGTGGTTGGCAACATTTTAGTTACCACTCCGATATTTATCATGCTTTGGAAAGCGATGACAAAGGTAATGCCGGCTGCCAATAAACAACCAAAGTGATCTGTTGAACGAATTGCAATTCTATACCCTCTCCATAATAATAAGGTAAATAATATAATAATTGATAATGTACCTATAAACCCTAGTTCTTCACCTATAATTGAGAATATGAAATCAGTATGCTGATCAGGAAGATAAAAATATTTTTGCCTGCTTTCAGCTAAACCAATCCCGGTTATTCCTCCGCTCCCCAGAGCCAACAAAGATTGTATAACATGAAATCCGCTGTCTAAAGGATCTTTCCATGGATCTAAAAAAGCAAGCAATCTTACTTTTCGATATTCCTCTTTCAACAGAATTAAAGTCCCAATGGGGATTGCGGCTACTATCACAGTAAACAACTGAGTGATTCTTGTTCCTCCGATAAATAACATAACAAAAGAAATGCCTAATACAATCAAAGCAGTGCTAAAATCAGGTTCTTTTAAAATTAATATAAATATTGTGCCAATAACTACTAATGAAGGCAATATCCCCCTGGCAAATGTTTTTAAATCTTTTATATCTTTTCTGGACATCGATTCTGCCATATATAAAATTAAAGCAAATTTAGCGATCTCAGAAGGTTGAAAAGAAAATAATCTTAAATTGATCCATCTGATTGCTCCCCCGGCAGACCTTCCAACACCCGGAATAAATACCGCTGATAAAAGTATTATCGATAAAATTAAGAGAGGTTTACTAATTTTTTTGTAATGGTGATAATCAATATTGGTGCTGAATAGAAAAACTATCAAAGCTATTATAGCATAAATAATTTGTTTTTTTAAAAAATAATAACTATCCCCATACCATTTATCCGCCATGATAAAACTCGAACTAAAAACCATGCATATGCCAATAGTTAACAGAATGATTACAATCGCAAACAAATAATAATCGGGAAATTTTTTTTCTAATATCATAAAATTATAACCTCTTTTATCTCCTCTATCCCTTCCGCATTTCTATCTCACACTCACATACACTCCACTATTAATACATAAGTACACCGATAATTCCCAAAACTAATCCCATAATCCAAAAAGTAGTAACAATTACAGGTTCCTTCCGACCACACATTTCAAAATGATGATGAATAGGACTCATTTTAAAAATTGTTTTTTTTCTAATTTTTACAGAACTCACCTGAATAATAACTGATAAAGTTTCAATAGCAAATACCCCGCCAATAATAATCAACAATAATTCTGTTTTGGTAAATATTGCTGCAGATGCAAGCGCTCCGCCTAAGGCGAATGAACCGACATCTCCTAAAAATATTTTTGCGGGAAAAATATTAAAAATTAAAAAACCTAATGAAATAGATGCGACTATTAATGAAAAAATGCCAATCGGCCACAGATTTTGAAAAATTGCAATTATAGAAAAACTTATCATGGCAACAAATATCAATCCGGTAGCCAGACCGTCCAGACCATCAGTTAAATTAACTGCATTAACTGTACTGATTAGTACCAAAGTAATCGTCGGGATAAATAAACTTCCTAAATTCAAGCTGTTTTGTGTAAACGGGATGTATATGTTCCTATCAATACCGCTGTTCTTTTGAATATAATATGCAATAATTAAAGAAAAAATAATTTGAAAAAATATTTTAGCTAAAGTTGTAAGACCCATTGACCTTTTTTTTAGAATTTTTATTGAATCATCCAATAAACCGATGAATCCAAAACCTAGAGTTAGTATCAGTGAATAAGATATATATTGATGACGAGGAACAAACAGCATGACTACCAGGGTTAAAGCAATCATGATAACCACCCCGCCCATGGTGGGAGTGCCTGTTTTATGTTGATGAAGATCGGGTCCTTCCTGACGAATTCTTTGCCCCATTTTATATTTCTTAATAAAGCGTATAAAAAAAGGTAAAGTAACCACCGGAATTAAAAAGGATATGATAATGATAAATTGCCAATTAGCCATCTTTTCTCCTCTATTTCATTCTATTTCTAAATTTTTCTTGAATAAATTTTTGAATTTTTTCCATTTCCATTTCACGTGAAGCTTTTAGCAATAAAAAATCCATAGGATTGAGGATACTTAATAATTTTAGAGATAACTTTTCTCTATTTTCTTTTCTAAAAGAAAAAACACAATCGTCCTGCATCCCATTTTCTATAGCAGATTGAGCTATCAGTTTTCCCCCATCTCCCAGAGTTATTAAAATATCTATGGATGAATTAACAATTTCCCGGCCAATTTCTTTATGATAAAAATCAGCCATTTCTCCCAGTTCCAGCATGTCCCCCAAAATTACGATTTTTCTATTCTTCCCGGCAATTCCAGTAAAAGTAAGCAATGCACTTTTTACTGATGATGGACTTGCATTGTAAGAGTCATTTACTATTTTAATATCATCATAAAAATCGATTAGGTGCATGTGCATAGGTATAGGTTTAAAAGATGCTAATCCTTTTATAATAAGATCTCTATCTATACCCAGAGCAAAGGCAACCGCAGAAGCAGCAAGCGCATTATAAATATTATGAATTCCTAACAAAGGAAGATACAACCCTTTTTCTTGATTGTTTCCTATTTTAAGATTGAATTTCATCCCTTTTCCGTTTCTTAATTTAATATCAGAAGCCATGATATCACTTATGTTTTTAATACCAAAAGCAATAATTCTTTTATCTTTGACCAATTCCCGCATTTTAAAGTAATAAGAATCATCTCTATTTAATACGGCAATTCCATCTGTATTTAATGATGTTAATATTTCTGATTTTGCTCTAAATATATTATCTTTTGAACCCAGTAAACCGATATGAGATTCACCTATATTTGTTACTATTGCTAAATCAGGTTTAACAAGATCAGTTAAGTCTTTAATTTCTCCCAACCCTCTCATTCCCATTTCTGTAATCAATATTTTATGATTATCTTTAAGCTTAAATAGCGTAAGAGGAATTCCTATCTCATTATTATAATTTCCAGCGGTTTTTAAAAGGGAATATTTTAAGGCAAGTATAGAGGCAATCAATTCTTTTGTTGTTGTTTTTCCCGTACTTCCTGTTACGCATACATTATAAGTTTTATATTCTTTCTTAAAAAATTTAGCCCAATCCTGTAAAGCTTTCAGGGTATCTTCTACTTCTATAATTATTTTATTTTCATACTTTATTTTTTCTTTTTCAGGGAAATTTATTTTTTTGCTGATAACAATACCACTTGCCCCTTTACCGAAGGCGTCTATAATAAAATTATACCCGTCAAAATTAGGACCGGCTAATGCAAAAAATAAATCCCCCGGATTTAATGTTCTGCTATCTATTGA
>CAZMLS010000006.1:29582-35685 GCA_964567215.1 uncultured Atribacterota bacterium
TTTCAATCTCCTGGGCAATTTTTAAAGGATTTTCATTTTTAGGATTATCAGCTGTAATAACGACATAGTCACTAAACCTGCCTAAGACTTCCCCGATAACGCTCCTGACCTGGTGATATTTTCCTCCGCCGTGGCCAAATACTGTAATAATTCGTTTTTTAGCAAAAAGTCGCAAATTCTGTAATATATTCCCTAATCCATGATAATTATGTGCAAAATCAATAATAACAGTAAATTTTTGACCATACTTTAATAATTTATATCTGCCCGGAGCTCCACGAAATTTTTCTAATGATTTTGAAATAATATCCAGGGAAATACCTTGTGTAATTGCAACTGCAATTGCAGCCAAAGCATTGTATATATTATACCTCCCACTGGTATTTAAATTTATCTTTACATCACCCTTTGATGTTTTGGCGGTAAAAGATAATTTTTCCAGGTTAATATTAATATTAATTGCTTTGACATCAGCTTCTTCTTTTCTTATTCCGTAGGTAATTAAATTTGTTTTGTTGGTTGCGATAAATACATCGCTGTACTCTTCGTCAATATTAATGACTGCAAATTTATTTGCAGAATCTTTTCTACTTTTATTCAATCTTATAAAAAGTCTCTTTTTTGCTTTTAAATAATTATCAAAATTTTCATGAAGTTCAAAATGTTCATTGCTGATATTAGTAAAAATAGCGGTTTCAAAATCACAACCCTCAACCCGGGAAAGTTGTAAGGCGTGGGAAGAAGCCTCCATTACAACATAATTATTTTCTTGCTCGACCATTTCCCGGAGAGTTTTTTGTAAATCTATCGATTCCATTGTTGTCATATGTGAAGAATTAACATGTTCGCCAATAATATTTTCTGCGGTCCCCAAAAGGCCCGTTTTAAACCCTGCTCCCTCTAAAATGCGTTTCAACATATAAGTAATCGTAGTTTTACCATTGGTACCGGTAACACCTATCAGCTTTAACCGACGTGATGGGTAATGATAAAATTGATTAGCTATCTTAGCTAGAGCCAGTCGTGAATCTTTTACTCTTATTACAGTAACACCTTCAATAGGATTTAATTTTTTTTCGACGACTATAGCAACTGCACCGTTACTGATTGAATTTTCAATAAATTTATGTCCATCGGTAATAAAACCTTTTATACAAACAAACAAAAAATCTTTCTCAATTTTTCGAGAGTCGTGATAAACACCTTTTATGTCTATATTCAAAGTGCCAGCTACTTCTTTAATTTTTAAATTCTTTATTAATTCACTCAGCTTCATCAATATCACCTCGAAAAGATTTAACCATTGACCAATTATTTAATTTGTCAATTCACTAATTAATTCTCCAATTAGCCGATTGACCAATTAACCCCTGGCTCCTTTCTTTCTTAACTGTTTTCCAAATACCAATTTTGAATCCCACACTTATACCCTGCACTATAACTATATACTATACGCTTTCCCGCATTCCTATCCTACTTCTTATTCTTTATTACTTATTACTGTATTTGCTTTCCCGCAATTGTGCCCACCGCTATAACTATCCGCTAAATGCTATATACTTTCCCGCATTCCAACCCGAATCTTTTCTTGGACTATATACTCGATACTAACCTTTTTTCTCTCCTGTCTTACTCTTATTCTTTTCTTTCTTTACTCGCAACATGCAACATTCTTTATCTTTTCTTCACTATATACTTGATACTCAATACTATAACCTGTTTTCTCTCTTTAATTATCAGGTGGAATGGATAAATAAGGTAAGACTTTTGAAACAATCTCTTTAAAAACCGGCGCAGCAACTGTCCCACCATAATAACTTCCTACTGGTTCATCAATTAAAACTAGAATTGATAATTTTGGATTCTCCACCGGTACAAATCCAACAAATAGTGAATCATATTTATCGTCAGAATATTTACCAAGAGATAAATCGAATTTTTGAGCCGTTCCGGTTTTCCCGGCTACGCGATATCCCGGAACCGTCGCTCCCTTACCGGTTCCATCCACTACAACCTGTTCTAATATTTTAGACATGGTTAAGGCGATATCAGGAGATACCACCTGCCTAACCGGTTTAGGCTTAAACACCTTAATTTTATTTAGATTGGAATCTAATATTTCTTTAACTATCATTGGTTTCATTAAAGTTCCTTTGTTAGCTATGCTGGAAGCTGCCATAACTAATTGCAAGGGAGTTACAGATATCTCTTGCCCGATTGACAAAGATGCTAAAGATATTTTTGACCAATCTTTTGAACTTCTGACTAGTCCACCAATTTCTCCGGGTAATTCTATATCTGTTAATGCACCAAATCCAAATCTTCTGATATATTTTTCGAAAGTATTTTCATTAAATCTGGTTCCAACCTGAATAACACCGATATTACAGGAATTTTTCACAATATCGGTAAGATCCTGTTCGTGATGAATATGTATGTCATGAAATATATGCCCGTTATATTTAATCCATCCTTTGCAATTAAATCGATCATCCAGTTTAACAATTTTTTCTTCCAATGCAGAGGAGATAGTAACGATTTTAAATGTTGAGCCGGGTTCATAAACATCGGTAATTGCCCTGTTTCTCCAAAAATCCCGGGGAAAATCATTATAACAATTGGGATCAAACGTAGGTCTTACTGCCATTGCTAATATTTCTCCAGTCCCGGGTTCAACAACGATGGCAATCCCCGCTTTAGCCCGAGCTTTTATAAATGCCCTATCTAAAGCTTCCTCAGTAATATATTGGATTACCTTATCAATTGTTAAAACAATAGATTCTCCATTTTTTGATTTATTTGACCCCTTAATGCTTAGTGGAATTTTTCCACCTGAAGCATCTCTTTCCAATATCACCAGGCTGGGAATACTTTTTAGAATATCATCAAAAACTAACTCCAACCCCTCCAAGCCCTGGTTATCTATTCCCACAAATCCAATCATATTGGAAGCCAGATATTTATTTGGGTAGTATCTTTTATTTTCATTTAAAAAATGCAAACCATCAATATTTAAATTTCCAATATCTGTAACTTCGCAATCTTCGCACTTTCTCTTTATCCAAACAAAAGATTTTTTTTGATTTAAACTATTAAATACATTGTCAACTTTCAAGTTTAATATTGAAGAAATTTTTTGAGCGGTATCATGGGGATTTTTAATCTTAAAAGGTAAAGCAAATAAAGATTTAGTAGAAACATTTGATGCTAATTTATTTAAATTTCTATCGTAAATATTTCCTCTTTCTCCATCGATAGATAAAGAAGTAAGGTGCTCCCGTCGGGCTATTTCTTTATATTTTTCTTCTTGTAAGACCTGGATGTTATATAATCTATATGCTAATAAAAAATAAAAAATAACAAAAACTATAAATAATAAAGTGATATGTTCTTTTTTTTCCTTGGAAACCAACAACTAATTCCGCCTTCTTCTAGTGTACACTTGCGCTAGTATATTACTTTAATACACCCATAATCAAATTATATTTTTCCTCTATACCTACACTAGCCCAAAAGTAATCTTCATTTCCATAATGAGTGTTCACTGTCCAGACATTTTCCAGTTCATTTACCTTTGCACTGGCGTTCATCACTATAAATTCAACTTTTTTCGGTCTTATCATGCCCAATTGATTACATGCAATTGCCTCTATCCTGTCCAATGCAGAAAGTGTGTCAGCACGGAGTTCATATTTTCTATTTTGTTCTTCCAATTCCGCTTTATAATTTTCTAAATCTATTATTTTATAGCCTAATCCGACTAAAGTAATATTATTTGAAATATAAAAAACAATTAGAGAAGCTAAAATTATAGCCAAAATTAAAAATAGGCAACAAAAAATAAATGCATGCTCATTTCCAATAGTATTAATTGTGAGCGTTTTACTGTTTTTCATGTTTTCATCACCTCATTAAATTTCAATTTATTTTTTCTGCTACCCTTAATTTTGCGCTTCTTGCCTTTGGATTTTTTTTAATCTCTTCCAAAGACGGAGTAATTGGTTTTTTAGTAAGAATTATAATCTTGCGCTTTTCTGCTCCTAATCCTTCTCTTGCTGTTTCTTTGAAAAAATTTTTTACGATTCTATCTTCCAATGAATGATAAGAAATGACACATATCCTTCCTTTTTCATCCAAGATATCAATGGCTTGCCTTAGTCCTTTTTCCAATGCATTGAGTTCTTGATTTACCTCTATCCTTATTGCCTGAAAAACTCTTGTTGCCGGATGGATTCTCCAGGTAACTCTTTTTTTGGTTTTTGGTAAAGTTCTAATAATTAAATCCGATAACTGTTTTGTAGTGGTTATAGCTTCTTTTTTTCTTTCGGTTACAATTCTTCGGGCGATTCTTTTAGAAAAACGCTCTTCCCCATATTTTTCGAACACATTAATTAAATCATTTTCAGAATAAGTATTTACCAATATGTCAGCATCAAATTTTTCTTTCCTATCCATTCTCATATCAAGATGGTTATTGTCTTTAAAGCTAAAACCCCGTTCCCTCTCTTTTAACTGGTGAAAGGACACTCCCAGATCAAATATTATCCCGGAAACCGTATCAACTTTTAGTTTTAGTAATATATTTTTTAAGTTTTTAAAATTACCCTTTACTAGCTTTATTCTGTCAGAATAACTTTCTAATTCTTTCTTCGCTACATCAATTGCCTCTATATCCCGATCAATGCCTATTAACATACAATGTGGATAAATATTGTTTAATATCGTTTTAGAGTGTCCTCCACCCCCTAAGGTACAATCTATATACACACCCCCTTTCCTGCAATTTAAATAACTTACAATTTCATTTAATAAAACTGGTACATGAAAGGAATCCGTCATATATTATCCTTCTTGCTCATAAATCCTTTCGGCGATATCTTCATATGAATCTATTGCTTCTGTTGAATATTTTTGCCACAAATCCCTGCTCCAAATTTCTATCCTGTCCATAACACCGATAATCATAATTTCCTTATTGATATGGGCGTAATCTTTCAAGTATTTCAAAATACTGACTCTTCCCTGGGTATCTATAAAACAATTTGATGCCCGTGAAAATAATATTCTCCCGAATGCCCTCGCATCTTTTTTACCCAGAGGAAATGATTTTATTTTTTCCGCCAAACTTTTCCATTCATTTAGAGGATAAACAAACAGACAGGTATCGAGTCCAAAAGTGATAATAAATTCTTCTCCCAAAGACTCTCTATATTTTGCCGGTATAATTAATCTCCCTTTTTCATCAATAGCGTGTTCATATTGTCCTAAAAACATAATCTTTCCTTATTGATTTATACTCCACATCACTCCACTTTGTTCCACTATTGATAGTATACTCCATCCCCTTTTAAAAATCCTCTTTTTTTTTAAAAATAATTTAATTTATTTTATTTTATTTTGAAATTTTGTAAATATTTATTCTAATAACTAAATATTTAAGCTATTTTTAACATCTGTGAAGAATGATTTTGGAGGAGAAATATGGGGAAATATTACATAAAAAAAATGGTATGTGCCAAAATATAACACATACCATTTAAATATTCTTGATAAGTAGACCGTAAGCCGAGTTCTGTACCCTTATAAAATTATAAGAGCGGTAATCATCTATCTGGGATACAGGTTACCCTGCACCTCATGCGACCTACCCGAAGATTCAGCGGGCCACCACAACTCTTCCTATTTGGTCTTGCTCCAAGCGGGGTTTACTAAGCTTGTTAGTCACCTAACAACTGGTAGGCTCTTACCCTGCCTTTTCACCTTTACCTGACACTCAAAATTGTTATTTAATAAGAACAATATTAAATAATCTAAGACTTTGTAAAATATGAGAACGAAAATTATCCTTTAATAAATTTGAGTGCCAGGCCGTATTTTTTCTGTAGCACTTTCCTTAAGGTTACCCTCACTGGGAGTTACCCAGCGCTCTGCCCTATGGAGCTCGGACTTTCCTCGAAAGAAATAATTTCTTCCGCGATTACCTGGTCTACTTATCATGTCTCTTTGGTTTCTTACAAAATATCATCTTTTATTAAAAAAATCAATAAAAACAGGTTATAGTATTGAGTATCGTGTATAAAGTGAAAGAGAAGATGGAAACCAA
>CAZMLS010000006.1:35785-39289 GCA_964567215.1 uncultured Atribacterota bacterium
ACAGAATTCAGGAAAGAAAAATGGTATATAGCATCCAGTATCGAATATATAGTTCTAGGAAAAATTCATCATCAATATCTTTCACCCATTATTCTTTCCAAATCAATATCCTGCTGCAATTCGGACAAATTACCATTGATTGGTCCCTCTTTAGATGATAGATAACATCACTGGGAAGATCAAGATAACAACCCGGACATATTGTATCATCTATTTCCAGGATAACATTCCCACCCTTGTCTTTTCTAAGCAATTCATATTGTTTAAAAAAACGAATATCTTCAATTTCCCCAATAAGTGCCTTTCTTTTGTCATTTAGAGTTTTTATTTCTTTAATTGTCTCTAAAATGATTTCGCTTGTTTCTTCTTTGCATTTTTTAAATTTTTCTTCCTTTTTCTTTAAGTCTTCTCTTAAACTGATAATAATTTTATTAAAATTTTCTGCTTCTTCCATTAAAACCAATAAATCTTCTTCGATTCCATTTTTCTCTTCCTTATATTTGGCAACCAATTTTTGCAGTTGTTTTAATTCTTTAATATCGGATATTTTTCCTCCGAACAAATCTTCCTGATGTTTCTCGATTTTATTGGTTTTTTCTTTTAAATCCAGTTCTACCCTTTTCATTTTTATCTTTGAATTTTTAAATTCTTCACTTTTACTCTTCAATTTATTTGTTACTTCTTTAATCTCTTTTTTAATTTTGACCATATTTAAAGGTAAGGTTTCTTTCTTATTTTTTTCTTTGTCCAGAATACCATCAATCTTCTGTAATTCTAAAAAAGTATCAATTTGTTTAACCAATTATCATTTCCTCCAATAGCTGGTGTAAAAATATTTTAAGGTAACATAAAAAAAACCCTGTTTCTTACAAAAAGAAACAAGGTTTTAGTCATTATTCAATCTTAATAAAGATTTGTATTTTTTTTTCATTTTGTTATTACCTTTATTATTAACATGCTTGTCAAAATACACTTATTTGAAAATATGGTGGGCCCACCTGGGTTCGAACCAGGGACCGACCGGTTATGAGCCGGTTGCTCTCCCGACTGAGCTATGGGCCCTACTCAGAATTAATCATCGTTAAAAGTATATCAAAAATACTTGGAAAGTCAAGAAAATTATTTATTAATATCTTTTAAAATCAAACATTTATTCGTCTATTCCTGGTACTTACTCTTCAATTGTCCGCAAGCTGCAGATATATCGCTTCCTTTTGACTTCCTGATAGTCGTTGGAATTCCTCCTGCTATCAGCTTATTTCTAAAATAAACGGCCTGCTTGTTGGTTGACGGCTGTAAGGCCGAATTGACGCCCGGATTAAAAACAATTAGATTTACTTTGGAATTAAAATTTGAAATTAATTCAATCAATTGATCCGCATACTTCAATGAATCATTGATTCCATGCAGCAAAATATATTCAAAAGTGACTTGTCTCCTGCTCTTGTCAGCATATTCCCTGCAGGCTCTAATCAAATCAGAAAGAGGATACTTTTTATTCACTGGCATTAAATAAGTTCTTAAATTATTCTCAGGGGCATGTAAGGAAATGGATAATTCTATCTGCCAACCGATATTTTGTAATTTTTTGATAGCAGGAATAATACCACAAGTAGAAATAGTAATCTTTCTCGCTCCAATATTAAAGGCGGTTTTATTATTCAATATTTGAATTGCTTTAATAACATTGCCGTAATTATCTAAAGGTTCTCCAATTCCCATAAATACTATATTATTTGGAAATCGTTTTATATTTTTTTTCACGGCTAATACTTGATTAATAATCTCACTGACTACAAGATTTCTAATAAATCCTTTTTTCCCACTTTCACAAAATAGACAATTAAATTTACATCCGACCTGTGAGGATATACATTCAGTTATTCTACTATTAGAAAAAATGAGTACGCTTTCGATTAAATTACCATCTTCTAACCGGAATAGGTATTTTTCTGTTTCATCTTTAGATTTTACAAATTTTTCTAATTGCAATTGGCTGATATAATAATCAGCTTTAAGCATTTTTCTTAATTTTTCCGGGATATTGGCCATATCCGTAAAATTGATTATGCTCCTATTGTACAGCCAATAAAATATTTGAGCTGCCCTATATTTTTTTATTTCGATTTTTTTAAGTTTTCCCTCCAGCTCCGTTAGAGTGTAATTCTTAATATCTTTTTTTTGCATCATATTATTTATTTCTCTTCATTAGATTTATTAATATTTTTTTTTATTCTATTTGAAAAAGCTTTTACTTTAATCTTGATTCCCGGTATTTTTCTCACTGCTCCCGGATCGTTAGCAATAGCAGTTAAAGAAAAATAAGGAGGTAATCTGAATCCCTTATTTATATTTAAAGCGCCTATTAATTGTTTGGCAACACAATCACTTCCGGAATTACCTGAAACGATGATAGAAAATATTGTTTTATTATGAAAATCAACTCTTTTGTATAACACAGTCATTCTATTGATAACTGCCATAAGCTTTGCTGATATCGCATCATTGTAATTAGGACATAGCCATATAATACTATCTGCGCCTTCAATAGCAGGAAGGATTTCCTTCACCATTACCCCACCATAAAAGCAACTTTTTTCTTCGCTGTAATGAATGCAGGTCTTATAAGAACAACCCCGACAATCGACTACGGTTCCATTTTCAACATGAAGTTCTCTTATCTCTTCTCCTTCAAGATTTTTTTTCACCATTCTCCATAACATCAAAGTATTAGAAGTCTTAAAAAAACTCGAATGCAATACAAGTATTTTTGGATGATTAATTTGAACTAGCTTCTCTTTAATTAAATTATAAACCAGCTCTTTGCATTTTCTTTTATATATTTCGAAAAGCGGCATATTATAATTTTTTTGCCAGGTGAGAAAATTATCTAAATTTTTTATCGCTTCAACAACCGGATGACCTGAAAATGCACATCCCATCTGATTACATAATAAAATAATCTTCCGTGCTATACTTTTGGTAAATAATTCGCTGGAACTTTGCACAATGATAACCGCTTTGGAGTTTAAAAGAGATCTATCCCCTCTTTTCTTTAATTTTAAAAGTATATCAAACAAAGATATATTGAATCCGCATTGATCTAATTCTATCGCAAAAATAATTTTTTTACCTTTAAGATCCGGCAATTCCCCGGATGATGTAATCAGTTTCGGAGTATAATCTTTAGTGGAATAATCAATTATCTCTTTGAATTTTTCAGTTATTTTTCCGGTTTGAATTAAATAAAGATTTTTCATTAATCGAATTCCTTATAAATTCTCATAAAAACATATTTAACTTTCTATAAGTATTACTGATTTTTCTCATTAAAACAGGAGAAATATTTAACCTTTCAATTTCAATTCCTGATTTTTGCAGTCGATTCTTTGCACCTATAAATACCCCTCCTAAAAATGTTGCACTATAATGCCATTTTCCGCTTAAAGTAGCAATGATAGGGTAACTCCCGGAAGAAAGGGCAGGTCCGACAAAAGGCTTAAA
>CAZMLS010000007.1:0-2678 GCA_964567215.1 uncultured Atribacterota bacterium
TTGCGTTACTTTCAATTCCTTCTCTGTTGGGTAATATTCGGAAGCTTTAAAATATGCAAATCCATCTGAGCCTCTCGTTCCAATACTCCGGATAATCCCATTAAAACTCCCATCAAAACTGTAGCTAAAAAATTCTCTGACTCTGATATCTCCATTTTTCAAAATTTCCACCCGGGCATTATAATCTGTGATTTTAAAACTCCGTTCCGCGTATACTGATAAAATGGTAAAGAAAAACATGATTATAATTAACATTACATAAAACATGTCGAGTATTTTATTATGCTTTTGTGATATCATTTTTTCACCACCTTGATATTATCTGATCCTGATTGATCTTTTCTTATAATTATTTCTTCTTCTTTAATTTAACTGCAGTACCGAATACAAACATTTCTGCGGCTGATTGCATAATAGATGAAGTAGTAAAACGAATACATACAATTCCATCTGCTCCCATAATTTTCGCCGATGAAATCATTCGGTCAATAGATTGTTCACGAGATTCTGCCAGTAATTTGGTATATTCTTCAATCTCTCCCCCTACTATATTGCGAAAAGCAGCTAATATATCTTTTCCTGCATGACGTGCACGAACAGTATTGCCTTTTACAATTCCCAGAGTTTCCACAATTTCATATTCGAAAAAATTATCCTGAGTCGTTAATAACATCTTTTCGCCTCCTTATTTCTCAACATCTTTTGAATATTTGTCATCTTTGCTATTTTTCATCCTGTCACTTAAAGCTTTAATAAATAAAAGCCCAAGGCCCACCAAGGCAACAAGCCCAATGCTTCCAATCCATACATTTTCAAACATGCCAATTATCCAGGCGATGATCCAGGTAATGGTAACAATAATTAAAATAATATAAGCGGTTTTTTCCATTTTTCTTGCCCCTTTCTAAAATTCACCAAGTAATAATTTATTCCATATTTTTTTCTATTATGGTTTATGGTGATAATTTTTCGACTTTTTATTTTTTATTCATTTTACGCTCGATAATCGGACTGACAAAGTTTGAAGTTGTTTCAGTATCCCACGGAAAAAGAACCCAGGTGTCCTGACTCACTTCAGTAACATATGTGTCTACCATCGGTTCTCCATCCGGTTTGGCATAAACGGTTGCAAAATAAGCCCCTGGAATCATATCTCGAACCGCTTTTCCGGTTTTACCGGTGTCTACTAAATCATCTATGATTAAATATTTCTTTCCGCGATCCTTAAGTTCGGTGATACTTTTTAAAATAGACATTTCTCTTTGAGATTTCAAACTATAACTGGAGATACAGATTGTATCGATATAGCGAATATCTAATTCCCGTGCAATAATTGCCGCGGGTACTAATCCTCCCCGGGCAACTGCGATAATCCTTTCCCACTTCTTTTTGGTCTCTAATAATCTCCAGGCTAAAACCCGGCTGTCGCGATGAAATTGTTCCCAACTTACCGAAAAATACCGCTGGAATTTGTTTTCTTTGTCTTTCATTTATTCCTCTCCTTAAAAGATAGTTATTTTTGTATTTTTTACTTGTTGTTTTTGGCAATAAAAAAAATATAATCTATTTTTATATTTTTTATACGACAAACATACTAAAATTCCTTTTTTTTAAAAAATATTTTTCTATTAAAAGGAACAAACTTGCTTTTATCTCTATTAAGGTTTTATAAAATCATACAATTATTGCTATTCTGATAAAATGAAAAGCCCTTTGACTTTAAACCAAAGGGCTTTTCATCTATTTAATTTTCTTAAGTAAATTTTCTAAGCACGATTCTTAAAAATCCTCAAAATTTTAAGGTACAGGGACGACAATTTCCTGTCCTGCACGGATCATTCTTGGATTTTCCAGGTCATTGAATTCATTCAATTCTTCCCAGGTCATGCCGTATTTTTCTGCAATAGCCCATAGATTATCTCCCGGCTCCACGATATAAGTAGAAACTTTCAATACTCCTTCATCAATGAGCTCATAAACATTCAATCCTTTCACATTTAATGTTCTGCCATCTTCGGAAGTCGGAATCTTCAATTCCCCGTTTCTTACCATATCAAAAACAGTTTCTTTTAATGGAGATTCAAGGTCAACTCCGGTTATTTTCCAGTTATTATCTACCGTAGGAGCAAGGTTTCCACCCTTTTCTTCCTGAACATATTTAACGATCATTGCCCTGATTCTACCGGCATCCTGCATAATCTCGTAGGAGTCATAATATCTATCATCCATGGTGACTAATTCTAATCCCAGCAAAGTTCCAAAACGATAATTATTTAGAGAAAGTGTATAGATTCTATTATCATCTAAAGGTTTGCCGTTAAACAGTACATTTTCTATCCGCTCTCCTGCCGGTTTGGAAAGATTAACTTCATAAGTCATACCGGAGAACATATCGTAATTGTATCCGCGAATATCAGGATTAAAACTGATGGTTACATCTCCTTCTTTCCAATTATTGTAATAACTTGCTGACCATTCCATATATTTTTTCAGGTTTGCACCGGTAATCTTTGTCCCTACAAGGGTGTTGGGATATTTGTAAATAAAGGCTACGTCTTTCTTTTTAAAGGGACCTTTTAATAAGTTTGAGCCAAAATTAAAGAGTGCTGCAGAAGAAACATCTGATTCGGTATAAAACATTTGCACTTCATTAATTAAATCAATTACCGAAGTATCTT
>CAZMLS010000007.1:2778-35937 GCA_964567215.1 uncultured Atribacterota bacterium
CCAAGATGGAAACCACCGACTAAAACATCATATTTTCCTTCCAATTCGCTAATTAATTTTTTGGCTGTTTCCAGGGTTCCCGGAAAATTCAAACCTTCAAAATGTTCCGGTGCACTGGCTTCCCAACGGTCAATGGCAGGAGGCGTTAAACCGATGATCGCCACTCTCACACCCTTAACATCAAAAATCTTATAGGGTTCCACATAATAATTACCGTCAGGTCCAATCATATTTGCTGAAAGAACAGTGTTTTTAAAAGTGGCAATATTTTTGTCTAAAAATGATTTTTCAAAATTAAATTCATGATTTCCGATTACCCATGCATCATAATCGAGCATATTTAATCCCTCAATCATGGGATGTATCGGTAGGTCATTAAATAACTCCGCACTATTATCTTGAACTGTGTCTCCGCAATCAATTAAAAGCGCATCCGGATCTATCGCTCTCTCCTGTTTTACCAGGGTGGCAATCTTAGCCAGTCCGGTATCACTGTCAACTGTATCAGTAGCATAATCATGAGGGTAAATACGTCCATGTAAATCCGCGCTCTCTAAAATAGTAATCGTTGTCGTATCTGCAGCAAAGGAAAATGAGAAAAGCAAGCTAAAAACGAAGGTTAAAGCCAGTAAAATTGATAGTACTTTACATTGTCTTTTCATTTTCGGAATCCTCCTTTATTATTTTTACTTTTAAAGACAATTAATTCTACTTCTAATTTTTCATATATTCTTCGATTGAAAATGAGAAGTATTTTTACTTTATTCTATAAAACTTTTTAAAATCCTCTTTTTTTTATGAAAATTTTTTATTATTTATTAAATAACTCACTTTCTACATATTCACAAATTAAATGACCAATAAAAATATGAGCTTCTTGTATTCGAGGTATTATTTTAGAAGGAACAGAAATAATAATATCCGCATATTTTAATAAATCAGATTCATCAATTTGTCCAGCCAGAACAACTGTGTAAATTTTAAAATTATGAGAAGTTTTAAGTGCTTCGATTATATTTTTTGATTTACCGCTGGTAGTAAGAGCTATCAGCATATCTCCAGGCTCACCTTTTGCCTCTATCTGACGTGAAAAAATCTTTTCAAAACTATAGTCGTTTGCAAGTGCGGTTAAGGCAGCAGTGTTCGCGGATAGCGCCTCGGCACTTAAAGCTTTCCTATTTAAATAAAACCGGCCTATCAGTTCTGCGGCAAGATGTTGGGCCTGGGCAGCACTTCCTCCATTACCGCATAATAAAAGTTTTCCTTTGTTATTATAAATAGAAATTAATTTTCTTGCTACTTCTAAAATTTTACTTTTGAGTATTTTGTCTTTTTTCATTTCATTAAATAAATCTATGTGTTCCTTAAGTGCATCATGAACAAAATTGCTTTTCCCAATATTGCTGTCTTTTTCAGTCATTTTTAATCCATCCATATTTTACATTAAAATTACTCAGCTTTTACATTACAATGATAAATCCAAATGTACTTTATTCTTATAAAAACTAAATGTTAAATATTTATCTTAAATTTAAGATAAATAGAAGAGGGTTATGATTAACAAACCCTCTTCTATTCTTTTCTGTATCTGAAAATTTTATTTAGCAGGTAATACCTCATTGACCCAGCGCTCAACTAACCTCTTCTTGTTTTCCCCAGCCCATTGTTTGTCCACTTCTACGGTCTTCAATTCGGCAAATGCCGGCATACCTTTTGAAAGATTTGCTTCAGGAATAACTGGATAGAAGAAAGTCTTTTCTTCGGATAAAACGTCCTGACCCGCTTTGGAAACCAGCCAATCAACTAATATCTTAGCAGATTCCATATTTTTCGCACCTTTAATAATTGAAACAGCCGGAGCCTCAAATCCTACCCCTTCTGATGGGAATATAACTTCCAATGGATATCCTTCTTCAATAAATTCAAAGAAAGCCGGTGTAAATTGTATTCCAATTGCAGTTGCCCCTACGGCAACACCTTTGGAAGGTCCGGTCCCGGAAGAAGTATATGTTTGGATATTGGGATTTAATTTTTTCATATATTCATAAGCTTCGTCTTCTCCCATAACCGCAACCAGAGTAGTGATAATCGCATAAGCGGTCCCTGAAGATTGAGGAGTAGGCATCTGAATTAATTCTTTGTATTCCGGTTTTAATAAATCTTCCCAAGAAGTCGGTTTCATGGCACCTGCTTTCTCGAGAGCTTCTGTATTGATTGCTAAAGCCATAGGGTTCATATAAAAAGAACGCCAATATCCGTCAGGATCTTTAAAACTCGGTGCTAATTTTTCCATTGCTTCAGATTTATAAGCAATGGTTAAACCTTGTTCTTTTAATACAACATGATTTTCACTGGGAGCTCCCAGCCATACATCGGCTTGAGGGTTATTTGCCTCAGCAGTAATTCTTGCCATAGCCGGTCCTGAAGATAAATGAACAAATACTGCTTCAATGCCAGTTTGAGAAGAGAAAGTATCCAATATTTTTTTGGCATTTCCCTCATCAACACTTGCATAGATGATTACTTTTTCAGCTGCGGCAATCATACCAAAGCTCATTGCAATCAATAAAATAATGACAGTTATTAAAAATAATTTTCTCATTTTTTGAATCCTCCTAATAAATTTAAAATTCTTTAACTAATAGGCTCTTTCTTTATATTAACCTCCTTTCACATTTTCGTCAGATAATTTTTAGTATATGACTTTTCTGGTCAGCTTGTATGTATAGCTTTTCAAATTTGTTACATATTTACTCTTTTGCAGGTAAGATGTGGGCCGCAACTGGATTAAAATCAATATTTACCAAATCTCCTTCATGAAAAAATCCTGCTTCAATGGGATTATATATTACCGCATTAATCTTTCTGTCGATTCCGTCTACTTCTATTTCATACTCAATGGTTGGACCAAGATAAACTACTTTATCAACTTTGCCTTTCATCGGATAAATTTTATCTTCTTTACAGCAGGTCATTTTGATAGATTCGGGACGGACAATTAAAGTGACATTATCCCCCGTTTTAAAATCCCCATATCTAAGTTGAATTTCTTTCTGTCCACTTCCAAAATCTACAACACATCCTTTTTCGTTTATTTCTTTTATTTTCGTTGAAATAAAATTCACCCTGCCGATAAAATCTGCCACAAAATCATTTGCTGGATAGGAGTAAATATTAAAAGGAGTGGCTACTTGCATTATTTTACCGTCATTCATAATCACGATTCTATCCGATACAGTCATTGCTTCTTCCTGGTCATGAGTGACATAGATACTGGTTATGCCAAAAGTTTTTTGGATTCTTCGAATCTCAATTCTCATTTGAATCCTTAGTTTTGCGTCTAAATTGGATAACGGTTCATCAAAAAGCAACACACTGGGTTTGTTGATAATGGCGCGGGCGAGAGCTACTCTCTGTTGCTGTCCACCGGATAGTTGATCAGGCCTCCTGCTGTATAACTCTGAAAAATCCATGATAGCCATTATTTTTTTTACTTCAACTTTTATATCTTTTGTTTTCCATCCTTTTAGCTCCAAACCAAATCCGATGTTTTGAGCAACCGAAAGATGAGGAAAAATGGCATAGCTTTGGAAAACCATCGAGGTATCTCTTTTATTAGGAGGTATGTTGTTTACCATTTTTCCAGAAATCCATACTTCACCTGCACTTGGTGCCTCAAATCCGGAAATAATCCTTAAAGTTGTCGTCTTCCCACAACCGGAAGGTCCTAAAAAGGTTACCATTTCTCCTTCCTTAATTTCCAGATTAACATTATCTACAGCTTTCACTTGTTTTTGGACATCTTCCTGGCCTTTAAATATTTTACTGATATTTACCAATTTAACACTCATGTTTCTCCCCTTTAGATTTTTAACATTGTACCCTTAAAACTGCCATAAAATAAGGTAAGGATAGCTCTAATAATCAATATTGCAACCAAAATAATACCTACCAATATTACGCTAAAAGCAGAAGCAGCCCCCAATCTCCCCGATTCCACCTGTGACATGATTTGAACCGTCATTAAATTCCATTTCGCAGATACAAGAAATATGGCTGCGGAAATGGCTGTCATGGCACGCACAAAAGAATAAATTAATCCCGAAAAAAAAGCAGGAATCATCAAGGGAAGAGTGATTCTTTTAAAGGTATACTGAGAATCTGCTCCCAAATCGATAGCGGCTTCCTCTATTGAAGGGTCAACCTGTCGAAGAATGGCAACGCCTGATTGAATTCCGACCGGTATATATCTGAAAATAAAATTCAGAATGAGAATGATAAAGGTACCGGTCAAGACCAAAGGAGGCCTATTAAATGCTAAAATATAACCGATACCAATGACTGTTCCGGGAACTGCAAAGCTTAGCATTGAAGTAAATTCCATAATACTTTTCCCAGGAAATTTTTTTCTCACAACCAGAAAAGCAATAACCATACCCAAAATACCGGCTATTGGAGTAGAGGTGACTGCAATCAGTAATGTATCAGTCACCGCCTTAAATCCAACGCTAAAGACATATTGGAAATGTTTCGTGGTCAATGAATTATCAAAGCCCCAGACCTTGGCGAAAGCTCCCCATAAAATGGTGATATAAATCAATAGAATAATCGCCGTTAGAAAAACACATAGACAAAATAAAACCCATTTTGTTGCCGGACTAACAACTTTAAGACTTGAAGCAGTTGGTTTTCCGGTCACAGTCACATATTTTTTACGTGCTACCCAATATTTCTGTAAAAAATAAACGGAGATTGATGGGACTAAAAGAATCAAAGCCAAAGCAGCTCCTCTGGGAAGATCATACATTCCGGTAATCTGCAGATAAGCCTGGACGGATAGAATGGGGAATTTACTGCCTGCCAATATTAACGGATTCCCAAAATCAGCTAAAGTTTCTACAAAAAGAACTAATATTGCACTGGCAATTCCGGGAATCGCCAAGGGTAGGGTTACTTTCTTAAAAACCTTCCATCGTGAACCCCCAAGATCAAAAGCTGCGTCCTCCAACGTAGGGCTAATTGATTCCAATACTCCCCGAAGAGTAATATAAGCAACTGGAAAAAATGTAATGACCTGGGCAAGTAAAAGTCCTCGAAAACCATAAATTCTAAAATTTCTAATTCCCAAAAGAGAAGAAGTAATCAAACCATTATTTCCAAAAAGCATTATTATTGCCATTGCACCAATAAATGGCGGAGAGATAATAGGGACAATCGCAATCAAATGAAAAACTTTTTTTAGAGGAATGTCGGTTCGTGCCAGGGTAAAAGCAAAAAGGAAACCAATACCTGTACCAATCAGTGAAGTTAATACACCCATGAGAATGCTATTATAAAAACCTTGTCTAAAATACCAATTAGAGATGACATCTTTGAGAATATTAAAAGAGAACTGACCTTTTGAAAAAACACTTGCTGCAATAACCTTACCAAGAGGATAAACTATAAAAATTATCAAGGAGCTAAAGATGGCTAAAATAAATAAAAGTAAAACAGGGTCTCTCGCAATTAACTCAATCTCCTGTCTGCTTTTTTTTATCCAATTCTTAAAGATTTTGGTCATTTTATCCCCTCACAAGAAATATGAAATTTCATTTCTTAAAAAATTGAACGGAATCTATAACTTAATATATAGATATGTGGATATTTTATATTTTATCCGTTCAAAAATCAAATAAATATTTCTAAAATTAAAATAAAAATAAACAGGAATTTGCCCCAACATATTCACCAATTTACCGATTCACCGATTAACCCATTTACCAATTATCCAATTCACTAATTCATTGATTCTCCGATTTTTTAATAATAAGTATTGATTGATTTTTTATTATTCTTTTTCCTGCATTTGCAGCTGTTTCTTTACTTATCACTCATTACTCATTACTCATTACTGTATTTTACCGATTATTCAATTGAAAATGCATATGTAAGGCACGAATTGCAGGTGGTTTTATTTATTTTGAACTTTAACTTTGGTTGTGTTATGTTATATAAATGTGAATACTCGATTTTTTTATAAAGGAAGATTTTTATGATAGATAAAATTGATAAAAATAAAAGAGAAACTCTTGATTTTCGTATTATAATAGCAATCACTATTACATTAATTTTTTGGGCTTCTGCTTTTGCGGGTATTAGAGTTGGGCTAAAAGAATACAGCCCGGAACATTTGGTTGTTTTAAGATTTTTAACTGCCTCTTTTATTTTGCTTATTTACACTTTAATTACCCGCATGCCCATGCCTGAGAAAAAAGATTTACCCGCTATGTTTTTTCTGGGTTTTATCGGAATAACGATTTATCATCTTGCCCTTGCTTATGGTGAAATAAAAGTTACTGCCGGTTCTGCCAGCCTTTTAATCGCATCCGCTCCTATCTTTACTGCTATATTAGCGATATTTATTTTAAGGGAAAAGATAAATGCCTGGGGATGGACAGGGATATTAATTAGTTTTTTGGGGGTAGCTTTAGTTACTCTGGGAGAAGGTAAAGGAATTAAATTTGAACCGGCTGCCATGTTAATTTTATTATCTGCAATTAGTACAAGTTTTTATTTTGTTTTACAGAAACCTTATTTAAAAAAATATTCTCCTTTGCAATTTGTTACATACACAATCTGGACTGGGACTTTCTTTCAATTGTTTTTTTCTGCAGGTTTATTTCAAAGTATTAAAAATGCCTCCATTGGAACGACTTTAGCTATTGTTTATCTGGGAATTTTTCCGGCTGCTTTGGGTTATATAACATGGTCTTATGTGCTTTCCCGAATTCCGGCATCTCTGGCAGCAAGCTATCTCTATCTTTCTCCAATCTTAGCAATATTGATTGCCATAATATGGTTGGGAGAAATTCCTACTCTTTTATCGCTGATAGGTGGGTTTTTTACTCTAGCGGGTGTCATTATTGTAAATATCCGGGGCAGATAATTATCTTACTATTTTTATCTTATCATAATCTCTTTTTGTCTGTTCTTCTTTTTCAAATTCTTTTCAACAAAAATTGGTTCTCCGGTAAAAGGATCTTTTTCTGTATAATACATCAAGGTAGAATAAGTAGAAGGTAGAGGAGTAAATATCTGCACCTGTTCGGGATTCAGTTTTAATTCACTAGATGTGTATTTTTTAAGTTTATGCATATCTTCTTCCCGACAACCCGGATGTGCTGCAATAAGATAATAAGTCAAATATTGTTTCTTCCCCTGTTCTTTATTTATTTGAAAAAATTTATCTTTAAATATTTTTAAATATTTTTTGCCTGGTTTACCCATCTTTTTTAAAACATTATCTTCTGTATGCTCAGGGGCAATTTTAAGCTGTCCCGAAATATGATATTTGATTAATTCCCTTAGATACTTATCTCCATATTTCTGATCATTTAGTATCATATCATACCGTATTCCTGAAGCCACAAATACTTTCTTTATTCCTTTTATTCTTCTAATTTTTCTTAATATCTCCAGTTGCTTTTTATGATTAATATTCAGATTCGAACATATATTTAAGTATAAACACCTTTTGTCCGGGCAGCTTCCATACTTTAATTTCTTATGGCATTCAATGTTGTACATATTAGCAGTAGGACCGCCAACGTCCAGGATATATCCTTTGAAATCCTTTAATTTGGTTAAACGTACTGCTTCCTTTAAAATTGATTTTTCACTTCTTCCTTGAATGACCTTACCCTGATGAACTGTGATAGAACAAAAATTACATTCCCCATAACATCCGCGATGAGTATTTATGGAAAATTTTATTGTATCCATCGCTTTTACCTTTCCATCTTTTTGGTAAAATGGGTGAACTTCGTTGGTGTAAGGAAGATCATAAATTTTATCTATTTCTTTTTGATTGAGCGGACGAGTCGGTGGATTTTGGATTAAACAGCGGGTATCTTGTTGCTGAGATAATCCTTTCGCAATGAGAGCATCATTATTTTGGTAAAAAGTATGAAACATGGAGATAAATTTTTCTTTGTCCTGTTTTACTTCCTGGTAAGAAGATAATAGCAGATATTTTTCCCGGGGCTGAGGTGAAAGAAAGCATATTCCCTTAATCTGTTTAAAATCTTCACCCTTTTTTATTTTTTCAGCCAATTCCAGAACTGATTTTTCTCCCATGCCATAAACCAAGATATCCGCTTTTGCATCCACCAGTATCGACCTTCTGATTTTATTATCCCAGTAATCATAATGGGCAATTCGGCGTAAACTTGCTTCAATTCCTCCAAGAACAATAAATGCGGTTTTCTTGAAATATTTTTTTATGAGATTGCAATAGACAATGGTTGCCCGGTCAGGCCGTTTGATATTTTCCCCACCGGGAGTAAAATCATCCTTTTTTCTTCTTTTTTTCAAAGCGGTATAATTAGCGACCATGGAATCAAGGGAACCGGCAGTCACTCCCCAAAAAAGTTTCGGCTCACCCAACCTGGTAATATCTATTTCACTGTTTACCTCAGGCTGGGCAATGATACCTACTTTATAACCGGCATCTTCTAAAACCCGACCTATCACTGCTGCTCCGATATACGAACTGTCTATATATGTATCACCGGTTACCAGGATAATATCTAATTTATCCCAATTCATTTTTTTCATTTCAGCTTTTGTAGTAGGTAAAAACATTAAAAAAATCCCCTGTTTTGCACTATATGCCAGACACTTCATCTCATCCGAATATTTGTAAAATAAAAAGTAATCTGATTTATATATTTTTTAAATTGACTCAGCAAGCCCTTCCCTGATACCACTTCCGTCAAACCATAGATTAATCTTTTTTAACTCACTCCTCAAATAAAAAACTGTGAGAATGACCGCTAGAACATCTGCAATCGGATAGGAAATCCAAATTCCCATAATACCTAACCCAAAAACTCTTGGCAAAATAATAACAAGTGGTGTAAAAAGCAATACCTGCCTAAGTAAAGATAATATTAAGGATGGAACTGCTTTTCCTAATGATTGAAAAAGAGCAGCGGCAACAATTTGAATACCGATTAAAGGAATCATAGAAATAACAATTCTTATTATGGGAGCACCTTTTTCAATGATTTCATTTTCTGAGGTAAAAATGTTAAATACAAATGAGGGAAATAGTTCAATAAAACACCATCCAAGCGTTGCCATTACTGTAGTAACTAAGATAGTTATTTTTAACGTCTCTTTTACTCGTTCATATTTTTTAGCACCATAATTAAATCCAATAATAGGCTGCATCCCTTGAACAACACCAAATAATGGCATAAATACAAACATGGTTACTCTTTGAAGGATACCAACAATAATTAAAGCAACATCTCCGCCTAAAAGACTTAAAGAGGTATTGATGATAATACCTGCTATTCCACCGGCAATATGTCTAAAAAAGGAAGCCATACCCACGGTAATAATTTCCTTAATAATGTTTATCCTTGGTTTCAAATGGTGAAATTTAACTCTTAATGAACTTTTTCCGCTATATAAATAACGGATAACATAAAGGAAAGCAAAAAATTGAGCTATAATAGTTGCTAGTGCAGCACCTTTCACCCCTAATTTAAATACAAAGATAAATATTGGATCTAAAATGATATTTGACCCTGCACCAATGAACATGGAAATCATGGCTACTTTGGCATTTCCCTCGGCCCGAATCAAATTATTTGTCGACATGGCAAAAGAGCGAAAAACACTTCCATAGAATATAATTCTGATATAATCCCTTGCATAAGGTAATATTGTGTCGGTTGCCCCGACCAATCTAAGTAAAGGTTCGGTAAAAGTTAAACCCAATATCGCAATAATTGAACTAAAAACCACGATAGAAAAGAACGAATTACCGGTTACATTATCTGCTCTTTCAACATTGTTGGCTCCCAGACTTCTTGAAATAGCGGACGCTGAACCCATTCCTATCATAATCGCAAAAGCCATAATAATCATTTGAATAGGAAAAGATATGGTTAAGGCACCAATAGCTATTGCCCCTACTCCTCTTCCTACAAAAATAGTATCTACTAAATTATATAATGCATTCCCAATCATTCCCATAGTTGCGGGAACAGACAAACTGATTAAAAGCTTGCTAATTTTCTCTTTCCCCAGTCTAGTACTCATCTCTTTCATAAACTTTCTCCCATTGTAATATTTTTATAAATAATTTATACAAATATTTATATTATTTATCACTATTTTTTTTATCATAGAAAACACGATTTAGAATCTCTAAACCCTTAATAATGTCATTTATTTCCTGTTCAGAAAGCATTTTGAGTAAACCAGCAAAATATTTTTCCCTTTTCCGATGAAATTCACGACATATTGGTTGACTCCCCTTGATAAGATAAATCTTTACTACTCTCCTGTCATCTTTGTCGCGTTTGCGCTCTATGATTCCTTTCTGTTCAAGACGATCCAAAATGCCTGAAACAGTACTATCAGATAATCCCATTTTCTCACTAATATCGCTTACTTTTTGTTCTCCATTTTTAGCTAAAATAGAAATAACAGAAAGTTGAGGAAGTGTAAAACCTGAATTCTGCATCAAATCATGAAATTCATGTCTCAAAGTTCTATTAAAATTTCTATTTAAGTTAATGATTTGGGAAATACTTTCGATTTTCGACATTTTTAAATTTCCTCTCGTTCTCTTATTACTTCGCATCATAATATTTCGTATACGAAACATTTTATAACAAAGATTTATCTTTGTCAAATATTAAAACAATATTAAAACAGTATATATATTGAGTATTGGGTATATAGAAAAGAGAAGAAAGAAAAAAGAAAAGGAAAAAACAACAGATAGGAAAAGTATCAAGTCCAAGATAAGATTCGGGTTTGAATTATGGGCTGACGTATAGCGTACAGCGTTTAGCGTATAGGAATAATCGGCCAGTCTTCCGGTCTACCATTCAAAGAAAAATACAATTTCCAAGTTGAAAAAATACAAAATCCATTCCTTTCTTCTTTTCTTTAATTTTTTCTTCACTCGATACTCGATGCTGTTTATTCTATGCTGTTTTGTTTTTTTCATAATTTTCAATTTCATGGTATAATAAAAACTAAATATTTTTCAGGAGGTAATTATAGTGAAAAAAGAAGTTTCTATAAAAAAAACAGATATGAAAAAACTATTCCACGAATTTAAAAATGCCTGGGTAGACCTCTCTGATAATGACAGAGAATCAACATTTAAAATCGCAGAGGAATATAAAAAATTCCTGGATACGGGGAAAACTGAAAGAGAATGTGTTTTAAAAATTATTGCAATGGCAAAAGAGAATGGCTTTAAAAATATTGGAGACTTAATTGCAGCCAAAAAACCTTTAAAGGAAGGCATGAAGATCTATGCCAGTTATAAAGACAAAACGGTAGTCCTATTTGTAATTGGAAAAGAATCCATAGAAAAAGGAATGAATATTATAGGAAGTCATATAGATTCTCCCCGTTTGGATTTAAAAGCTTCCCCTCTATACGAAGATGCCGAATTAGCTTTACTTAAAACTCATTATTATGGGGGCATTAAAAAATATCAATGGGCTGCCATACCCCTTTCCATGCATGGTGTTATTGTAAAAAAAGATGGAAGCAAAATATCAATTGCCATTGGAGAAGATAACGATGATCCGGTTTTTGTTGTAAGTGATATACTCCCACACCTGGGAAAAGAGCAAGCTGCTAAAAAAATGTCAGAAGGTTTTACCGGTGAGCAATTAAACGTAATCATCGGAAATATCCCGCTAAAAGATAAAAAAATAAAAGAACATATTAAACTGAATATTTTAAACATTTTAAAAGAAAAATATAATATAGAAGAAGTCGATTTTGTTTCTGCGGAAATAGAGATAGTCCCTGCCGGCAAAGCAAGAGATGCAGGCCTGGACCGCAGTCTTATTCTGGCTTACGGGCATGATGACAGGGTATGCGCTTTTTCAAGCTTGAAAGGAATTTTTGAAATTGAACATCCTCAAAAAATGGCTGTTGCCTTATTTACAGATAAAGAAGAAATTGGAAGCGTAGGAAATACCGGAATGTGTTCCGCTTTTTTTGATAATACAGTTGCTGAGTTAATTGCTTTAGAAAAACAGGAATATAATGAATTATATCTAAGAAGAGCTCTTGCCCTAAGTAAGGTCTTATCTGCTGATGTAAATGCCGGCTTTGACCCGAGTTTCCCGGAAGTATTTGATAAAAGAAATTCTTCTTATATAGGTAAAGGCATTATTTTAACAAAATTTACCGGAAGCAGGGGGAAATCAGGAGCAAATGACGCTCATGCTGAATTTGTCGGTGAAATTATAAATTTATTTACAGCTAATAAAATTGTCTGGCAAGCAAGTGAATTAGGCAAAGTGGATGCCGGAGGTGGAGGCACTATTGCTTATATTTTAGCAAATAAAGGCGCTGATGTTATCGATTGCGGAGTAGCCGTCTTAAATATGCATGCTCCTTTTGAGTTAATCAGCAAAGTAGATCTCTTTATGGCCTACAAAGCCTATAAAGCATTTTTGCAAAGTTAAAAATAATAAATTGCATACATCTCTATAATTTAATATCAATCAGCCTTTGTTTTAATAAAAATATTAAAAGTAAAGGCTGATTTTTTACAATCATTTGCATCTTTCCCTTACACATTCAAATAAAAAAAGATAAAGAAAAATAATTTTATTTTTGTTAAAAAAAAGAAGGATTTTTTTATTCCATATTGAATATTTAATAAAGCACTATAGGCTCATATAATATTCCAAAATAAATAATAAAGGAGAAAAAGATGAGTAAAAAATTAAATGTATTCACATTGATTCTGTTCCTGCTTTTTACGCTTATGAGTAATTTTGCTTATGGCAATTCTTTGCTGGAAGTTATCCCTGAAAAAGTGATTGCAGTTCTGGAACTTGCGGATTCTGAAGCAATAAAAAGTATTTCCGAAATGAATATGGGAACTTTTGCACAACCAAAAGGCCTCACCGGGGCAAAGGATTATAAACTGGCCAGAGAAGACATAAAAAAAGAATTAGGCTTTGATGTTTTAGACCCTTTATTTATAGAAAATATCTTTTCTCAAGGTGTAGTTGTTGCCTGCGTAGGCGTTTCAATAGGAGGAACTCCTGAATTACTAATGGCAGTATCCCCTTCTGATGAGCGTGCTTTTCTAAAGTTTGTAGGAGCCGTAGAAGCTGAAAATGAATTAGAAGAAGAAATTTCAGATTATAAAGGCGTTGAAGTTGTAAAAATTATCCTTCCTGAACCTGAAGATATCAATTCACAATCCATCGACTCGATTTCTTATGCTTTTTTAGGGGAGATACTGGTCGTTGGAGGAAATTCAATTCCTATTAAAAAGGCAATCGATGTATATAAAGGAGAAAATAAATCTCTTCTTGAAAATTCTGAATATGAAGAGCTTAAGACAAAAACATTAGAAAAAATAGAATTTTCCACTTTTTTTGCTTGCCTGTTTAGTGAAGAGCTCTATAAAGTAGTTGATGAATTGGCGGAAGTAGTTGAAGAAGAAGGTTTAGCAAAAACGCTTGAAAGTTCCCGCGATTCTCTTGAAAATATGTCTAATATAGGTATGGCAGGAGGGTACCGGGAAAATACTTTTAAAACTTATATAATAGCCCCTCAAACATCAGAAGATTATTTAGATTTATTTAAGGAAATTGATATCATTAATTTACAATCACTTCACATGTTTCCAAAAAATACTTTTTTCTATTTAGCAGGCCTGGTGCCCTTTACCTGGGAAGAGATGAAAGAAAAAATGATAGATGAAAGTTTACAAGCTAATTTAGATGAAAATATGGGACAGGTTCAAAGTAAAACCGGTATTAATGTTGAAGATATACTTTCCGTATTGCCATCTCAAGAATTCAGTATAGGTCTTTTTGATCCGTCCGGCCTATTTCCAAAAGTTGGATTGCTTTCCGGATTTTCTTCAGAGGAAAAACTAAAACAAAACATATATCCGCTATTTCAAAATTATGCACCGATGATGGGAGGCCAATTAATAGATGGACAGTATGAAGGAATAAATTATAAAAGCCTGCCTAATCCCATGTTTCCTGTAGCTTACGGAATTGTGGGAGATAGATTTGTAATATCAACCGGAATCAATGATATTATTGATACGCAAAAAGGCAGCCGGGAAGCTTTGGATAAATCAGAAGCAATAAACTATATGCTTTCTTTCCCCAATATAATCTCTCTATTGTATATCGATATGGTACCTATCACTCAAATTGCGGAAAGATTTATGCAGATGTCACAAGGTATGCAGCAACCTGAAGGACAACCAGAAGCTAGTGGAAATGATCCTACTGAAGCTATGATGGAAAACTTAAAAAATTTAAAAAACGTACTATTCTGGGCTGGAACTGAAGAAGACTATGTTTATGCCTGGTTGGAAATTAATTACAAATAATATATCACACTCTTTACATCTCTAAAAGTTGAAGGGATGTGCTGTGTGATAGAAAATTTTAATTTTACATAAAGAGAGCATTTGAATTATTACTGAAGTATAAATTCAGATGCTCTCTTTTTAAAAAATTAATATATTTAATTATATTTTGTCTATAGCATCCTCAAAAAAGATAATTGTTAAAACCTTATTTCTTTTAATCAATTAAGGCAAATAAAAATCTTATCCTAATTTAAAAATTCCCAGTAGATTGGCAGACATCAGTAATATTGCCACAATGAGAAATACCCTGATCCATTTATCCCCTTTGCTGACAGCAAAATTACTTCCGATAAATGCTCCGATGGAATTTCCAACAGCAAGAGTAAATCCTAAAACCCAATTTACCTTGGAATTCATTAAAAAAACGGGGAAAGAAGAAAGTATATAAATAAGAACGATAAATAATTTTATACTATTAATCTTTACCAAAGACATTCCTGTAATTAATGTTAAAGAAACAATGATAATAAATCCTACGCCAGCCTGAATAAATCCACCATAAACTCCAACACCGAAAAAAACCAACATAGATACAATTAAACGGGATGTGCTTAAATTTTCTCCCTCAATTGCCTTTAAGAATTTTTTTTCCGGTCGGGTAATAATAATAACTAATATGACAATCATGACGACAGCAAGGATTTTTTGAAATACTTCATCAGAAATACTTATAGCATATCTTGCGCCTAAAAGAGAACCAAGGACAGCCGGAATAGATAAAATAATACTTAATTTTGGATAGAAAATTCCTTTTCTTCTAAAATTTGCTACTCCTACTATTCCTTGAACAATTAATGCTATTCGATTGGTCCCATTGGCAACTACTGCCGGCAAACCTAAAAAAATAAGCATCGGTAAAGTTAAAAGCGAGCCCCCGCCTCCAATGGTATTCATAAATCCGGCTACAATACCAATTACTAAAATCAATCCTATATCTAATATTTCCATTTATTTCTCCTTGATTTGAATGTTTAATACTACAGTTTGCCTGATAATAAAAATATATTTAGCATAATTATAGCACATAGAAATACTATGATTATGAATTTTATCACTTTTCTAGATACTACTACAAGAATATCAATAACAATAGTCAGCATCGAGTATCACGTGAAGAAAAAAAGCAGAGAAAAAAAGAATTGAAAACAAAGAGTAAAGGAAATATTTCATAAAAATTTAAACTATTTCCCGATTATTTATTTTACAAAATGCGGGGATTTAATGAATAAAAAACAGATAGACAAATGCCTATTCCATAAATAAAAACCATTAAAGAAATATTTTCAAAATATAATTGTTAATTGCAGGATTTTCCTGATTCTGAAGCTTTTTCAAATTCTTCTGATAATTGATTTACGATTTCCTGAACCGTAGATATCTTTTTCACACGATAAGCATTACTTCCTGCAAAAGCAAATCCATTATCGAGCTTGCCTTTTTGAGCATTAGTTAGAGCAAGTGCGATACAATAAGGTGCTGTTCTATAATCACAAGTTTTTAAACATTTCCAGGAACATTTAAATGGTTTTCTAATTCCGGCGGAAACTTCTTCTAGAAATTGGTTCTTGATTGCTCTACCCGGTAATCCAACCGGACTGGCAATGATGGTCAGGTCATCTTTTTGACATTTTATATAAGCTTCTTTAAATATATCAGATGCATCGCATTCACGGGTAGCAACAAATCGTGTGGCCATCTGCACTCCCTGTGCTCCTAACTTCATATATTTATAAATATCCGCGCCGGTAAATATGCCTCCGGCAGCAATGATCGGAATATTTTTTTTAAATTCTTTTTCGTAAGGTTTTATTACAGAAATAACTTCAGGCAATATTTTTTCTAAAGTAAAATCCATATTATCAATCTGTACTTTTTTAAAACCCAAATGTCCTCCAGCCATTGATCCTTCAACAACCACTGCATCAGGTACATAATGATAATTTTTTTTCCAATATTGAAATATAATTTTTGCCGCCCGGGAAGAGGATACGATAGGAACAATTTTAGTCTTCACTTTTCTATCTTGGTCCGGTACCAGGACCTCAAGACCCCTTAAGGGTAAACCTGCCCCTAGAAAAACCAAATCTGCTTCTTCTTCAACGGCAACTCTCACCATTTCGCTAAAATCTGTCAGGGCGACCATGATATTAACTCCAATAATACCATCGGTCATTTTTTTTGCTTTTCTAATTTCTTTACGTAAACCAGTTTTATTTGCTTCAGTAAAGTTTTTGGCACAATCAGGTTCAAGCATTCCTATCCCTGCAGTACCTATTACACCTATACCTCCTACATTCGCTACTGCAGATGCTAAACCGGAGAGAGAAATGCCTACTGCCATTCCTCCCTGAATAATAGGGATTTTTGCTTTCAAATCTCCAATTTTTAGTTTACCAAATTTATCAAAACTCAATTTTTACTCCTCAAATCAGTTTTTTTCCAAAGCAAAAAGTAATTCTGCCTCTGCAGCAATTTCACCATTAACTGTAGCTAATGCTTTACCGATACCAAAAACACCTTTCCTTTTTGTGATTTCGGTTTCCAGTTTTAACACATCTCCGGGAACGACTTTCCTCTTGAATCTAGCTTTATTAATTCCGGCAAAATAAGCAATTTTACCCTGATTCTCTGCTTCTTTTAATAAAGCAACCGCTCCGACCTGGGCAAGTGCTTCGATAATCAAAACACCCGGCATCACTTTTTCCCGAGGAAAATGACCCTGAAAATAATTTTCATTTATCGTAACATTTTTTACACCCATCGCCATTTTTCCCGGAACGATTTTGTCAATTCGATCTACCAGTAAAAAAGGATACCGATGAGGAATAATTTGTTGAATCTCATTACAATTTAACATGCAAATTTCCTCCTTAAACTATTCTATTATAACTTCTTTTATGCTTCCCATTTCTTTATTAATAAGCTAGCATTCTGTCCGCCAAATCCAAAAGAATTGGATAGTGCGTATTCTAAATTCTGATTTCTCCCTTGAAGTGGAACATAGTCCAAATCACACTCGGGAGCCTGTTCCGTTAATCCTATGGTAGGAGGGATAAATCCTTCCTTCATTGCTTTAATGCAAACAATTGCCTCCGCTGTTCCTGAAGCACCAAGCATATGTCCGGTCATTGATTTCGTTGAACTTATCGGAATATCATAGGCTTTTTGACCGAATACAGTTTTTATCGCTTCCGTTTCGCATTTGTCATTATGTGGGGTACTGGTGCCGTGCGCATTAATGTAAGATACCTGTTCTTTTTTAATCCCTGAATCATCAATAGCCATCTGCATTGCTCTTGCTCCTCCTTGACCACCCGGAGCAGGAGCAGTAATATGGTACGCATCACAGGTAGCGCCATAACCAATTATTTCTGCATAGATCTTTGTATCTCTTTTCTTAGCATGTTCCAATGTTTCCAAAACGAGTATACCTGCACCTTCTCCCATAACAAACCCTGTTCTTCGGGCATCAAAGGGAATAGAGGCTTTTTTTGGATCGTTATTACTGCATAATGCGCCCATTGAGGTAAATCCCGCTAATGCCAGAGGAGTGATGGCCGCTTCTGAACCACCCGCCATCATTAAATCTGCATGACCTTGTTGTAGTATACGATAAGCACTTCCAATAGACGATGTGCCGGAAGCACAGGCAGTAATAATTGTATCACATATTCCTTTAATCCCAAATTTGATGGCAATGTTAGCTGCAGCAATATTACAAATAGCCATTGGTATAAAGAACGGTGAGACCCGGCTGGGACCTCTTTCAATAATTTTCCGATTTTCTTTTTCAATGCTTTGAAATCCACCAATTCCGGTACCTAGAACAATTCCCCAATTCTCTTTACCATTATCCTTGTTGTCGTCTAATCCTGCATTACTTGCTGCCTCAATGGCAGCTGCCATTCCCATTTGGGTAAACCTATCCATCCTCTTTATTGTTTTAAAATCCAAAATATCCTTAGGATTAAAATTTTTAACCTCTGCGGCAATTTTTACTTTAAACTCGGAAGTATCAAATGCTTTAATAAAATCGATACCACATTTTCCTATTTTAACATTTTCCCAAAAAGTCTTTACATCATTACCTATCGGTGTAATCGCTCCCATACCGGTGACAACCACTCTATTTTTCAAATACTTCAACCTCCCTACATTACCATTCCGCCATCAACATTTATTACCTGACCGGTAATATAACTGGCTTTTTCCGAAACCAGGAAATCAACCAAATTAGCAACATCTTTTGGCTCACCAAATTTTTTTAACGGAATACTGGCAAGCATTTTGTCTTTTACTACTTGAGGTAGTTTTTCCGTCATAATAGTCTTGATAAATCCCGGAGCAATCGCATTAACAGTTATTCCTCTGGGAGCCAACTCTTTTGCCAATGATTTGGTTAATCCTATAATCCCGGCTTTTGATGCGGCATAATTTGCCTGTCCAATATTGCCGATTAACCCGACAATTGAGCTGATACTCACAATTCTTCCATATCTTTGTTTCAGCATTATCCTGGAGGCATGTTTGATACAGTTAAATGTACCTTTTAAATTAACGGATATCACCCGGTCAAAATCTTCTTCTTTCATTCTAATCAATAGATTATCCCGGTTGATACCTGCATTATTAACCAAAATATCCAGGTGGCCAAAAACTTTCACAGCATAGGCAATCAATCTTTCTGCTTCGTTAAAATGACTGATATCTCCTTTTAATGTATGAACCTGGCCTCCTTGAGATTTAATTGATTTGGATAAATCCAAATCTTCGGGTTCATAGTGATTTAAAACAAGATTTGCTCCGGCTTCTCCCAGTCTTGATGCAATCGCCTTCCCTATACCGCGGCTAGCGCCGGTAACAACGGCTACTCTCCCTTTTAGCATAAAACACCCCCTAAAATTTTCAATGTTTTTTCCAAAGATTTAATATCTTCTACATTACTAATTATCATATTCCCGTCAATTCTTTTTACAAAACCACTCAGCACTTTTCCCGGGCCGATTTCGATAAATGTATCAACCCCATCTTCAAGCATTTTAAATATACAATTTGTCCAGAGAGTGGGCGATATAACTTGTTTTTTTAAAAATCCTCTAATTAATTCTTTATTTTTTATATAATCTGCAATCACGTTAGTAATAACAGGAATCTCTATATCTTTGATTTCAATTTTTTTAAGCTCACGATAAAGTTTTTCTGCTGCCGGCAAAAGCATCAGTGTATGAAAAGGTGCGCTTACCGGAAGCTTTATTGTCTTTTTTGCTCCTGTTTCTCTTGCCATTACACAGGCCAAATCTACCGCCTTAGTTTCCCCTCCAATAACTATCTGACCGGGATAATTATAATTTGCCGGTTGCACAATACCAGCTATACTGGCTCTTCTGCAAGCTTCTTTAACACCTTCCTCTGTCAATCCCATAATTGCAGACATGGAACCTTTTCCTTCAGGTACCACTTCCTGCATAAATTGGCCTCTTTTTTTCACCAATTTTACCGCAGTTGAAAAATCAAGTGCACCTGAACATACCAACGCCGAATATTCCCCCAGACTCAAACCGGCAACAACATCCGGCTTTATTCCTTCGTCTTCCAATACTCTTAAGGCTGCAATACTAGTTGTTAAAATAGCAGGTTGTGTATTTTTGGTTTTATTTAATTTCTTTTCAGGTCCATAAAAGCAAATTTCGCTGATACTATAAGAAAGAACATCATCCGCTTCATCAAATACTTTTCGACTGGATTCAAAATTATCATATAATTCTTTACCCATGCCTACATATTGAGCTCCCTGTCCGGAAAACAAAAAAGCTACTTTTCCCATGTAATTCTCCTTAATTTTGTAAAATATTAAGCCAATTGACTCTTTTTAATGATTAATTTTTCAGCTTCCATAAATATTTCTTCAATTATTTCCTTGCAAGTCTGTTCTTTTTTTACCAGGCCGGCTGATTGCCCTGCCATAATAGAACCAAAATCCATATCTCCTTCTCGAACTGCCCGATAAAGCGTTTCTTTTCCCAATTTTTCATATTCTTCTAAAGATGCATTTCTTTTTTCCAGTTGCTGGAAGTCTCTGGTCAGTTTATTTTTAATAACCCGTACCGGATGACCGGTTGGCCTTGCGGTAACAATTGTGCTGGTATCTTTAGCAGCAATTATTTTTTGTTTGTAATTATCGTGAACATTACATTCCCTGGCGACCAAAAATCTCGTTCCCATTTGAAATCCTGTAGCTCCCAACATCCAGGCAGCAGCCAGACCACGTCCATCCGCAATGCCTCCGGCAGCTAAAACCGGGATCTTTAACGCATCCACTACTTGAGGAGTAAGCGTCATGGTTGTTAATTCTCCTACATGGCCTCCGGCTTCTCCGCCTTCTGCAATCACTGCATCCACACCGGCTCTTTCCATCCGCAATGCCAAAGCAACCGAAGGAACAACCGGTAAAACAATAATATCGTTTTCTTTCCACATTTTTATATATTTGCCCGGGTTTCCCGCACCGGTAATAATTACTTTTACACTCTCTTCAATGGCTATATGTGCAATTTCATCAGCGTTCGGATTTAACAGCATAACATTTAGCCCAAACGGTTTATTGGTTAGTTTTTTTGTTTTTCGAATCTCTTCCCTAACCCATTCACTCGGTGCATAACCGGCTGCAATAACTCCAAGTGCACCTGCATTCGATACCGAAGAGGCAAGGTCAGCATCGGCAATCCAGGCCATTCCACCTTGGATTAATGGATATTTTGTTCCTAAAAGTTCACATATGATAGATTCAAACATTTATTTATCTCCTTAAATTGTCCAATTTACAAGTACTGCTCCCCAGGTTAATCCGCCTCCAAAAGCAACCATGATAATTTTATCCCCGGGACGAAAGGTATTTTTTTTATATGCCTCATCCATAGCCAATGGAATACTTGCAGCAGAAGTATTCCCAAAACGGTCTAAATTAATGATAAATTTTCCCCTCTCCATCTTTAATTTTTGAGAAACATAATCAATGATTCGGATATTAGCTTGATGAGGGACAACGTAATCAATATCTTCCATAGAAAGGTTAGATTTATCCAAAACGTGGGAAATGCTTTTTATCATAATTTTGGTGGCAAATTTGAATATTTCTTTTCCGTTCATAGAAAGATAGCTATGAATTCCATTATTCTCCTGATATTCGAAGAAAGGATTTTTTAAAGGTACTGCTGGCAGGGTAAGATGTCCCTGTAAGTCTCCCTGGGAACCGGTATAAGTAGAGATAATACCTTTCTTATCGGAACTTTGCAGAATGGCTGCTCCGGCGCCATCACCAAAAAGAACACAGGTATTCCGGTCTTCCCAATTGGTTACTTTTGATAAAGCCTCTGCTCCAATCACCAAAACAGTCTTACACTGCTTTGATTTGATAAATTGATCTGCAATTTGTAAACCATAGATAAAACCGGTACAACCTGCTGATATGTCAAAACTTGGGATATCTTTTAATCCCAATTCTGCCTGAATAATACTTGCTGTTGCGGGCGTAAAAAAATCAGGAGTGATGGTGGCAAGTACAACCATATCAATCTCTTCTTTCTCTATTCCTGCGGCCGTAATCGATTCTTTTGCCGCTTTTAATGCCAATTGAGATGTTTTTTCTCCTGTGGATATTCTTCTTTCTTTTATTCCGGTTCGAGTAGTAATCCACTCATCGTTGGTTTCTACTATTTTAGAAAGCTCATCATTTTTTACAATTTGTGAAGGAACATATGAGCCTAAACCGATTATTTTTGAATATATCATGCACACTTCCTTTGATAACCCTCAATAACACATCATGTTTTTCTATGGTTTTATGCAAGTTTTTATTACCAGATACTAAGAGTTTGTTTTAATAGCAAGTATATATTGTATTACATTATTTGTCAATATTTTATAGGAAGATTTTATAGGGAAAAATAGAAGAATTAAATAGTAAGAGGGTAAATAGATAAAATTCATTTTGGTTTGGAAACCTATTTTAATTCTCTCGAATTGCTGTATGTATAAAAAAAATTGATTTTACTCCCGGATTTTCATGGCCTTAAAATATAATAGACAGCCATTTTCTACTAGCAATGGACTAAAACTCCAACCCCCTTTCTCAAAGAAAGCTTTAATTTTACTTTCCGGGAATAATTGACCACGAATGGTTGAATTTAAACGGTTTCTTTCCGGAACCGGAACACTGCCCAAAAAAATAGCCTTATTCTTTGATACCCGGTTTATTTCCTGAATCACTTTTTCTAAATCCGCAAAAAAATTAAAAGAAAGATGGCATAATAGCAAGTCAAATATATTACTTTCAAAAGGAAGATTATCCGCCGAAACAAGATAAAATGTAGCATTTTGAAATCCAAACTTTTGAAATCGTCTGCTAGCTCGCTGAAGAAGACCCGGACTAATATCTGTTCCGGTATAATGATTATCGTTACTCAAAAAATAAACTGCATTACCGCTTCCTGTAGCTAATTCTAATACACGTTTTTGATGAATACTTAGAAGTTCCTGTTTTAAGATTTGATAATGTTTGTTAATATCTCCTCCAAATTTTTTTGGAAAAATTGTTTTTTTCATGAAAAAATCATAAAAAGCATTGACCATGTCACCCAGCCAAGGTTGATATTTTTTCACTTCGTTTCCTTCTTTAATATAATTAATTCCTTTTTTTTGAATTACCTTTAAACCTTTTTTTAACATGCTCACCTCCGTATTATTCAGCTCTTTATATTTCGCTTAAAAAATAAAATAGGAATAAAAAAAATGACCCCAAATACAATACCCAGTTCATCTAAAAAACGACTTTTTTTCACTGGTTTTCCTATAATCCGGTTTAGTAGAGCACTTACAGCAATACCATACACATTTCCCATCATAATGACTTTAGTAAATGCTAATATCGCCTGGGCTTTTTCCTCTCCATAAATATCCATGACTCTTTGCCAGGCTTTTTTATCAGGATTAGCCGCTGATTCTGCATAATGTTGAGCAAAAAATAGAGCAACGCTTTCTTCTTTTGTTACATTTTCGATACTTCCTGATAACATATTCTTAATCTCTTCTGCCGGCATGCCTGATCTTAAGGCTTCTTTGGTATGCCAATACGAACACAATTGACACCCGTTCACTTCAGTAACAACCAGCATAATCCTCTTTTGAAATGCCTTTGATACAAGATTATTTTTACGCGCCTTTCTAATGATACTGAAACTTGCCATTGCATCATCAAAAAAATGATAAAACTCACCTATTCCGTAAATACGTTTATTAAATATTTGAGCCATTAATTTTTGCATTTCCTTTAATATATTATCTTTTCATTGCTTCTTTTCTTAAAGATTGCGTCATCTTTTCAATAGCATATCTAAGTGCAGTACGCGGCATATTTTCTTTGTTTTTCATCACGTAATCAAAAACCTTTTTTTGGTGTAGATGACTAGCTACTTTAAGTAACCAACCGTAACCCTTTTGAACTAAATCATCTTCATCCAAAAGCAATAGGTCACTTATTTCAAAAATATCTTTTAAAAATTGACCTTTTTTAGCGGGCACAATCAGTGAAACAGCAGCTGCCCTTTTCATCCAACGATTTTCTGATTGTGTCCATTCTTTTAATTCTTCAATAAACACCGGATATTTAACTAAAAAGTTTCCCATGGTATGGTTACAAAATCCGTCACACTTAGCCCAATTATTGATATATTTTTCTATCCAGTTTTTAAATACAATCCAATCACCCGGTTCAAAATGATTGGTCATTTTGGGAAGCCAGAAAGTAACAATAGAAACTTCTTCGCTATAATCTGATAAAAAAAGCTGCTCACATAAATCAAATATATCCTGCTTTTCAGACATTTTTATTTCTTTCCAAAACTGGTTGGCAATTTTTCGAACTATAGCAGTTTTTATACCATAACATTTGACTTTTTGTTTAAAAAAACGTTGAAAGCTTTTTTGAGTTTCATCATCAATATTTTCTATTAGTGATTCTCTTATTCTTTGAATGGTTTGAGCCATTATATTCTTTTTTCCTCACGATTTTCTGTAAAAAAATCTGCATAGATTCTGAACCAAGGAACTATTCATTTTTTCCATCATCCATTTTTCTGCAACCCGTTTGGACAGGAAGCCCATAGTAGGAAATGAATGGGCTAAAAACATCACACTATGCAATCTAATTTTTTTCTGGGTAATCATTGCCCATTCATTAATCATTTCTCCTGAGCCATCACCGACGATACTTACACCAAAGACTCTGCCTAAAGAATTGGCAAAAACTTTAACACTACCAACACTTACATTTTCAGCAATGGCAGCACCATAATTTTCATATTTTGCAATATATGCTTTGTATTTAATCCCTTTTTTCTTTAACTCCTCTTCATTTATGCCAACAAACGAAACTTGCGGTTCAGTAAAAACAGTCCAGGGAATCACATAGTTACTATACCTGAAGAGTGCAAAAGGACTGACAGCATTCATAATGGCAAACATACCCTGATGCATGGCAGCATGAGAGAACATCATGATTCCATTACAATCTCCTACGGCGTAAATATGTTTAACCGATGTTCGATATTTGGAATCAACCTCAATGCCACTTTTACCATATTTAACTCCGGCATTTTCAAGTTTTAAGACATCAAGAACAATTTTTCTTCCGGCAGCTACCAGTAATTTTTCTGATTTAATGCAAGTCCCGTCCTCCGTAAATAAAGATATTTTACCGCCTTCACTTCTAACACTGGTTATTTTTTTTGAATTATAAACCTCAATATTCTCTTCTCTGAAAATCCTTTCAAGTAAATCTCCTGTCTCTTTATCTCCATTAGGGATAAGATATTCATCCATCTGTATAATGGTGCATTTTGTGCCAAGACGCGAAAATGCCTGAGCCATTTCACAACCGATAGCGCCTCCACCGATGATTGTCATACTTTCAGGTATTTTAGACAATTTAAATATATTTTGATTGGTCAAGATATCAATATCTAAAATACCATCGATCGGTGGAATAAGGGGTTCGGTTCCGGTGGCAATAAATATTTTTTGAGCAGTAACAGTTCTATCGCCGACTTTAACCGTATGTGAATCAATAAAACTTGCTTCCCCTTTACCTAAAATGAGCTCTACTTTATCAAACATCTTTAAGGTTTTTTTCTCGGAGATATAATCCAGATAATTATTTATTTTTAAAAAAGGACTTTTAATATTTGGTATAAATCCTTCCGATAAACCCATTTCTTTCAGTTTTAAAAGTGAATACCTATATTTGGCAATTCGAAGCAAAGACTTACTGGGGATACAACCTACATTCATACATTCTCCGCCAATTTTATCTTTTTCAATGCCACACACTTTTAAACCCATTTCTGCTCCCATGACGGAAACAGCCATTCCTGCGGGACCTAATCCGATACAAATTAAATCAAATTCATATTTCATATCACTTTCTCCTTATTACAGATTATCAAAAGACCGACAGCCTTCGCTTCCAACTCCGGTTTTCCCAAAAATCGCCCTGCCTGTAGCATAGCAATAGCAACCAGAGCATTGATACCACATAAAATCTTGTTGTCCTTATCAGGCTGAGTTCTCTGATTTCGTAAGAATAATAATTTTTCTTCAATTTCCCTTAAAGAAGTATTATTTTTTCTTATTAGATGAATTTTTCCTTCAAAATTGCCTTTGGTATTCCTTCCACCCGAAATATTGCAACATAAGTCTCCAGTGCGTGCCTGCATCCGGCAGATGGAACGGTTCTAAAATTACTCACAGCATCCCTTTTCTTTCTTAAACCCTGTGTTGCCCATAAAAGAAAAGAAAGTTCCTCAAGAGTTAATGCATCTTCGATATAAGACCGCCTCGATTTTCTTCCGGCTATCGCACTCTCAACACTTATTCCCTGAATTGATTTCCATTCACCCGGTTTAGTCAGTGTAATTCTTTTATCTTCAGTATTACCGGGCTTTTCTGCCGGTGGTGGTTTAATGCCTCTGCTTTGGTCTGTCTCTGAAAAATCAATCGTTTTCCGAATATTATCCTTGAGAAAATTTCTATAGTTTTTAATCACGAAAAATCCTCCTTTTATACCGCATAATATTTTTCATACCTACAGGTTGATGATTATTGATATTTTTGTCTTTTTTTATTATATTACGACATAATTTGCCTGAATCCTTTTTTTTGAAAAATAAAGGATTTTATATTTTTTTTTCGAATTATAAAAATATAAGAATATTTAGTATCATTCAACTCGGGAGGGAAATATGGTTTTTTAAGTTATGTTTCAAAATCAATCGGTATCGGAGCTATTATGATTATTGCCTGGGGAGCGATGTTAACCTTTTTTAAATTTATCATGCTGGAAATAAAGCGTTTACGAGGAACTAAGACCTATCGCGAAAAAGAAATTTTAAGACATCAATTTGGTTCTTATTTGCTTTTAGGATTAGAGTTTTTAATCGCAGCTGATGTTATTCTTACCATTACTTATCCTTCTTTGGAAGAAATTGCCATTTTGGCCAGTATTGTGGTTATAAGAACGGTTATCAGTTATTTTCTGGATAAAGAGATGGCATATTCGGAAAATCGAAAGCGCGAGGATGGGTCATAAAAAAGGTTCACCCTTTAGCCAAAAATAAATTCTTAAAGTAGTGAGACATGTTTTCTCGGTTATCTCAATATTCTATTTTTTATTCCGACAGCAAATTTATTCAGATATATTCACTGGTGTCGGATATTTAATAGCTGTGGATTTGTCAAATGTTGAAAGAAAAACATTTTTTGTTAATTTCAGGCAATGCTTCGGACAAATATCTTCACAGAATGCACAAAAACAGCATTTCCCCAAATCAATTTTTGGGTATTTTTTAGGATATTTTTCCTTAAATTCCTCTGCTAATTCAACCATTTCTATAGCCCGATCAGGGCATACTTTCGCGCAAAGTCCACATCCTATGCAATTATCGATATCATAGGCATGTTCACCCCTATATCCCTCAGGAATAGGAATCGATTCATATGGAAATTGTACGGTTATTGGTTTTTTAAATAAATTTTTAATAATATCTGGTAGTATTGATAAATTCATTTTTTCACCTGTCCATATCAGCCGGACATACATTCAGGCTCCAGTAGATCGCCGGTATATCCGCAATATGTGCTCCTTTCAATAAAAATTCGAGAACGGGTATCATATGCAGAAAGTCAGGTCCTCTAACTTTTGTTCTGTAAGGCTTTTCAGTTCCGTTACTCACCATGTAAATTGCTGCTTCGCCTCTTGCAACTTCATTTCTTACATATACTTCCCCTTCGGGCAGTTTCCTTGCTAATTTAATTTTCTTTAAAGATGGAGTAATGTAGTCTCCGCCGGGTAATTGCTTTAATGCCTGTTTTATGATCTTAATAGATTCTCTCATCTCATCAATACCAAGATAATATCTGGCATAGGCATCCCCTTCCTGTCGAACCGGAATATCGAAATCAAAGCGGTCATATACCTCATAAGGCTCTTCAATTCTTACATCAGACTTCATCCCAGATGCTCTTAAAACCGGACCTGTTGCTCCTAATCTAATAGCATCTTCCAGCTTTAATATACCGATACCTTTTGTCCTTGCTTCCAAAGTAGGATTTCCCTTTTCTTCAAAATCAATCATCTCATTCATTTTATCCAGGACTTTTAATATTTTTTCTTCAACACCTTCCGGCAAATCTCTTCTTACCCCTCCGGGGCATATGTAACCTGCAGGGTATACCCTACCACCGGTAATCATCTCAAACAAATCCAATATGTAATCCCTGTAACCGAAAGCAATTTTAAATCCAGTATCAAAGCCGGTTGCAATGGAAAAAACACCATACCAGATAATGTGAGATTGAATCCTGGAAAGTTCTGCCATGATGACCCTGATATATTGCGCCCGCTCCGGAACGTCATTTCCCATCAATTCATCGACAGCCTCTGCATGGACCAAATTCCAACCTAACGGCTCAAGAACACATAGCCTGTCTGAAAGCATACTGTTTTGAATGGGTATTCTATATTCCATGAGTTTTTCGAATCCTCTATGAAGATATCCCGGGTCTGCTTTGGCAGATTCAATCCGCTCACCATGTAATTTCAACTTGACTCCAAAATTTCCCGAACCTGGATGGGTAGGACCAAAATAAAAGTCATATCCGTCAATATCAGGTGTAGAGGTGAATAAATTTTCTATTGCACTATTTTGTTTTATCATAATATACCTGCTCTCTTTTATTTTTCGGATCAAAAACTTCTTTTTTTAAATATTCTCTCCAATCAAAATCCTTTCTAAAAGGAGGTGGTCCTTCCCAGTCTTCTAAAAATAACTGAGACAAATCCGGATTTCCACGGAACTTAACACCGAATAATTCATGAAGTTCCCGTTCATGAATCTGGGCATTATTACTCCAGATAGGTACAACAGAGTCAACGACCGATTTATTTCTATCTATCTTTGTTTTTACAGTCAAAAGTATCTTTTCGTTGTATGACCATAAATGGTAAGTCATTTCATAGACGCCTTCTTCTAACCAATCCGTGGCCGAAATCGCCGAAAGATGAACAAATCCTTCGTCTTTCAACCACTGACATAATTCAATTAACCGATTGCTTTCTACTGAAACCCATATCCTCTGATTTCTCTGTAGGATCCCATCTATCTTAAAAGTAATTTTTATTTTTTTAAGTATGTTATTTTCTATTTTTTCCATATTATTTTAACTCCTTTACATGTTGGAAGATTTTATCACAAGCTTCAAACACTGCTTCAGGTCTTGGTGGACATCCGGGAATATACATGGTAACAGGCAAATAATCTTCCAGCCTCTTTATTGTATTGTAAGAGTCCCAATAGATACCACCGGTCATTGTGCATGCACCTAAAGCAAGGACTACCTTGGGTTCAGCCATTTGCTGATATATTAGTTGTGCCCTTTTTATCGATTTTAATGTTTGATATCCCGCAATAAATAGCACGTCTGCGTGTCGAGGAGTCCCTGTAATAATCATTCCAAACCGCTCCATATCCCATCTTGAACCAACTACCGGAATTAATTCAGAAAATCCACAGGAATTAAACCAGTTAAAAACCCAGATAGATTTGATTAACTTCCTCATCACCATAGCTTTCTTTGATTTTTTTGCCATTATAATTTACCACCCATTTTTAATAATTATTTTATATTCTATCAGTATGCTTCTCTCTGATTTCCCAATGGAAAGACTTAATGTGTAAAACATTGCTCAATCAAAGCCATTTAGCACAAAATATTTCATTATTCTCAAGACAATAATTGGAGAATTTACTTTTATTTTTTAAATTTCCATTAAATGTAAAGTGTAAAGTTCAATAACAACTAATTGGTTAAATTCTATCATCAACTCCACTTATCTTAAATCCATCATTCTTCCTTCTAATTTTAAAAAATTTTCCAATGGTTATTTTTACAGCACTTCTTCCCGAAGTAATTGGAGTTTCTCCAATGTTTTTTCAATAACAATTTTTTCCTTATTGAAATGCTTTATCATCCTATTAAGACATTTTTGTTTCTCTTTCGAATCGCCAAGATATTTAGCGCAATCATCCATAAACTCTTTTGTTTTTAATACATTTCTTTCTATTTCATCAGGAATTTTTTCACTATCATGCTTTACTGCGTCTTCAGGACATGCATTATGGCATACACCACAATGAATACAGTTCTCCATATTAATGTCTGCTTTTCCATCTATTAAAGAAATCGTATCGACCGGGCATTCTTCAACGCATATACTACAACCTATACAATCATTTTTATTTATCCATGGCATATTTTTTATTTCCTTTTATCTATATATTAAAATTTAACAATATTTTATTTAAATACTGATAGAGTATTTTTTTCTATAACCGGATAACTAACCTTGATTTCCATATAATGAGGAACTGAAAATGACAAGATATGCTTTTATAAACATTTAATACTAATGACAAATAAGAACAATAAAAAGAAGTATAATTAATTTAAAGAAACCAGATATATTATAGAGTACACAAAATTATATGTCAAAATATTCTTTAATGTATTCTTTAATGTATTCTTTAATGTAAGAAATAAAAATGTGGAACTATATTTTAGAATTAATAGTTATTAATTTCTGTTTGGCAATAGATATTTTATGCTATTATAATGTAAATCAATTTAGATATTCTACATAGAATATTTTCTATTTTATATATGAATACGACAAAGGATCAACCCCCTATCGTGCAATGTCCCCTATCGCACGACAAAGAATCAACCCTCTGCCGCAAACATGACTTAAAGAGAACATCAATGAATTCTCTTTATTATATTTCAAAAAATGAGTGATAATTTAAACTCAAGAAATCAATTTAGAAAAATATGATTTGCTTCATGTTTCATAATAAAAACTCGGTTTATTATTCGAAAAGCTTTTTATACTGGCCATAGCCTTCCTTTTCCAAATCTTCTTTGGGAATAAAGCGAAGTGCAGCTGAGTTCATACAATAGCGAAGACCTGTAGGTTCAGGTCCGTCATTAAATAAATGACCAAGATGAGAATCCGCATTTTTACTTCTTACTTCGGTTCTGCTTATAAATAAACTATTATCTTCTTTTTCTAAAACATTATCCGGTTCGAGCGGTTTTGTAAAACTTGGCCAGCCCGTTCCCGATTTAAATTTATCTGAAGAGCTAAATAACGGTTCACCGGATACAACGTCCACATAAATACCTTCTTTCTTGTTGTTCCAATATTCATTATCAAAAGCCCTTTCAGTGCCGTTATCCTGAGTGACCTTGTACTGTAAAGGTGTTAAACTATTTCTCAATTCTTCATCCTCGGGTTTCACATATTTGCTCTCATTATTTTTCGCCTCATCCTTCCAGGTAGATTTAAGATAGGCTTCACGTCCTGAGCCGGCACGATATAATTTGTATCTTATAGGCGATTTTTTATAGTAATCCTGATGATATTCCTCCGCCACATAAAATGTGGATGCCGGCAGTACTTCTGTCACGATGGCATTTTGAAATTTACCTGATGATTGCAACCTTGCTTTTGACTCTTCTACCAATCGTTTTTGTTCATCATTGTGATAAAAGACGGCTGTTTTATACTGTTCTCCCCTATCTGCAAACTGACCTCGGATATCGGTAGGATTTATTTGCCGCCAAAAAACATCTAACAATTCGGTATAACTGATCACTTCGGGATCAAAGGCAATTTGCACTGCTTCATAATGACCGGTTGTTCCGGTGGTGACTTCTGCATAAGTTGGGTCTTCTTTATGTCCACCGGTGTAGCCCGCTAAAACCTCTGTAACCCCCTCTAATTTTTCAAAAGGAGATTCCATGCACCAAAAGCAACCTCCTGCAAAGGTAGTCATTTCCATTTCAATTTCCTCCTCATTTTTTATAGTAGTCTTATCCTGCCCATTCGATAAAAGGACAAAATATATACTGATTAAGCTAATAATAATTATTATCAGTAAATTTCTTATTTTTATTTTCATTTAATTATCCTCCAACGAACCAAGAATAATCTTTTTTTATCACTTTATTTAAACTACGTCTTGATTTCGCCATTTATTCCAATTACCAATTCCTGGTAAGGAACGATTTTTTTAGAATTTAACATTGCAATTTTTACTGCATTAAAAATTCCACCACAACAGGGGACTTCCATTCGAATAACGGTTATGCTGTTAATATGGTTTTTCATAAAAATCTCAGTTAATTTTTCGGTGTAATATTCATTATCATCTAATTTTGGACAACCGATGACGGTAATCCGGTTTTTCATGAAATCATCATGAAAATTTCCGCAAGAATAAGCAACACAATCTGCCGCTACTAAAATATCTGAATGGTCAAAATAATCTGCTCCCGGATTGACCAGTTTAAGCTGAACCGGCCAATTTTTAAGTTCCGATTGTTGTTTTACATGATGACTCTTGTTTTCTTTTTCTTCATTTTCGGATTGACATTGGCACATGTGCGAAGCATCTGCATCCCGGACAATATTTCTGGGTATTCCCCTTGAACATACACAAGCCGGAGCATCAATGTTTTTCATTTTTTCCTGAATATTTTTCTCATTGACTGCAACACATAATCCGCAACCATTGCATAATTCTTTATAGATATTAATGATTTTTCTTTTCAAAACATTTAACTCCCTAATATTTTACTTTACCCATAACCGTCTTTAGTAAACATTATATATATTTGCTTTTATAGAATAATTATATTATCATCGATAAAGAAAGTAAGTAACCAATGTTACCAAATTATTCTTTTCTTAGAAGGCTGGATATGGAACCAGTAGCAGATGTCCTAAAACAGTGTACTTTATTCAAAGATATGACTCATAAGGATATTGATAAATTTCTGAAGGTATCTCGTTTTTCTATACTATCCAAGGAATTAAGTAGAATGAGAGAAGAAGGAATTATTAAATTTGACAAAGAATTTATTATGGTTAAGGATTATATTAGATAGATTTTGTCTTTTAAATAAAAAAATACCGATGCTTATGCCAATAATTATTACGATAATCAGGGTAATAAAAACCATATAAAGGTGCTCAAAAGTTTTAATTCCTGATATTTAAAAAAAATAAAGATAAAATGAAATTAAAAGAGGTCTGCCTTCTG